>JBCBDK010000129.1:0-8550 GCA_038529675.1 Actinomycetota bacterium | reverse complement strand
AGGTGATCGAACTCCACCACAACCGCAAGATCGATGCACCCTCCGGCACGGCGGTCGCAACGATCGAACGGATGGCGTCGGCCCGCGAGTCCGACTTCGCGGATGACCCGACGGAACACGAGGTCTATCCCGGCGCGCGCGGTGGCGTCGGCCCCCGCAACATCCGGGCCCACTCCGTGCGGATGGAAGGCATGGTCGCCCACCAGGAGGTCGTGCTCGGGACGCTCGGCCAGTCGATCACGATCCGCCAGGACAGCTACGACCGCTCGAGCTTCATGCCCGGCGTCGTGCTGGCGTGCAAGCGGATCGGTGACCACCCCGGCCTGACCCTCGGCCTCGACGCGTTCTTGGCCTGACCGCCAATCCTCGATCGTGGACGAATCGCCACCGTCGTCGGCCGACGACACCCCTGTCGTCGGTACCCCGCCGATTGCGGCGCGTCCGTCCGACGGAGCACACGTCGACACCGACGGGTCGATCCCCGTGCCCGGCGATGGCGCCATGGTCGACGCCGACGCCACACCCCAGGTGTCGACCCGTCCGTCGACCGGCAGCCGCCGACGCTCGATGACGCTCGCGGTCATCGGCATCCTCGTCGTCGTGGCGGTCGCCGGCGGGTTGTGGTGGTCGAGCCGACCCGATCCGCCACCGCCGCCGAAGCCGGACATCCCGCTCGATGCGTGGGCGCCGTACTGGACGCTCGACGACTCGCTCCCCGACGCCGAGCGACGAATCCCGTCGATGCGCGAAGTCTCGCCCTTCTGGTTCGAGGCACGCGGTGTCGAAACGATCGCGGTGTCAGAGTTCGCCGATCCGGAGGCGACCGAGCGGTTCGTGGACATCGCCCGATCGTCGGACGCCGACGTGGTCCCCTCGATCGTCGACCTCACGGATGCCCGCGAGATGGCCGCGATCATCGCCGACCCGGCCACGAGGACGCGGCACATCGATGCATTGGTCGACTTCACCACCGAAGGCGACTTCGACGGCATCGACGTCAACTACGAGAACTTCGCCTTCGTCGACGGTCGCGACACCTGGGAAGCGACGCGACCGAACTGGGTGGCGTTCATCGAGGAGCTGTCGGGCCGGTTGCGTGCGGACGGGCGTTCCCTCACGGTGAGCATCCCGCCGATCTACGACACCGAACGCAACGGCGACAGCGGATTCTGGGTGTACGACCACGGTGCGATCGCGCCGTTCGTCGACCGGATCCGAGTGATGGCGTACGACTTCTCCGTCGGCGAGCCGGGCCCGATTGCGCCGCTCGGATTCGTCGAGAACTCGATCGACGGTGTGGTCGAAGCGACCGGCGACCCCGGCAAGGTCGTGCTCGGCCTCGCCGCGTACGGGCGCAACTGGCCGATCGCCACGACCGGCGCGTGTCCGGAAGGGGAGGAGGTGCCCGGTCGGACGACGGTCACGGCTCGCACGGTCGACGACCTGATCGCCCGCCGGGGTGCCACACCGATCCTGGTCCCGGACACCGGCGAGTGGACCTTCACCTACGACCTCGAGATCACCGACGGCATCACCACGTGCGTGCAGACCCGCCAGGTGCACTACGTCGACGCCGACGGCGTGCGAGCTCGAATGGACCTCGCCCGCGAGAAGCAACTCGACGGCGTGGCGCTGTGGGCGTTCGGGTTCGACGACGATGCGGTCTGGGCCGAGATCCTCCCGACGGTCGAGGACTGATCGGCGATCGGTCAGGACGCTGCGGCGTCGGCTGCGAACTCGCGCGGCACCGTGGTGATCGCGTCGAAGGCGCCGGCGGCGGCGAGCCGCACGATCTGGTTCGTCGCCCGGTCGTAGACGTGGATGCGTCGGTCGACGAGGAAGAAGGCGAACTGCGAACTCTGCGACCACATGATCGGCTGGCCGGTGTCGGGCCGCGGGACGAGTGTGGTCGAGGAGTCGCCGAAGTCGACGAACGCCCATGGCGATCCGGCGTAGGCCGACCCGTCGTCGGTCATGTTCTCGGGGAGTTCGGCGAACAGCACGCCGCCGTCGGGCGAGACGGTACCGTCGCTGCCGATCGGTCGTGTCGGCGTCATCGGGACGGCTGCGCCCGGCGGACCGGCGAGTTCGGTCGGCGAATTCCCGCTCGGTCGGTTGACGCGTCGGTTGCTGCAGACACCTGCGTCGTCGCATTCGTGCACGAACGCAACGGTTGGCCCGATGGCCACCAGCTGGCCGGACGTGATCCGTTCGGTCGACTCGCTGGTCGTGACGAACACATCTCCGCCGAGCTCGTACACCAGACCGCCAGCGCCATCGGAGCCGAACACCGATGCGCGTTCGACGAGTACCTCGCCGAGTGGATCGGGGACGTCGCCCCCGACGAACGGGATCGGCACGAGTTCGAACGCGGTCTCGTCGGCCGACGTCCGCCACATCGACACGCCGTCGGCACCGAGGTAGCGCTCGGACGGGATCTGTTGACCGTCGAGGTCCTCGACGACCCGTCCGTACTCGCTCCGGTACACCACCTCACCTTCACCTGCGACAGCGATCACCTCGCCGTCCACGACGAGCAGATCGGGGCGACGCCCGACATCGGGTGCGGTCCAGGCAGTGATCTCGGGCGGTACGGCACCGTCGACCTTCGGGGCGACACCGAGGCGGAGGTGCACCATGGCATCGCCGTCCACGCCGACGAGGTCGACGTCGACGGGCCCCGACAGATCGGCTCGGATGCTCGGCGACTCGATGGGGCGGAGGATCTCTGCGTCGACCGGCCGGATGTCGAGTCCTGACACCCGTGCGAAGTCGGCGAGTTCGGTCGCCTCGCCGTTCGCGGTCACGTACAACAGCGCGTGGTTGGGTCGGGAGACGAACATCCCCGAGCCGTCGGGGGTCCAGGCGACCGTCGTCTCCCACGGTCGGCCGTTCAACTCGAACGCGTGGGTCGTGCCGTCGCTCCAGACGATCGTCTGCGTGGTCGTCGGTCCGTCCTCGAAGGGAACGATCGACAGCCGTGTGCCGTCCGGTGACAGGTTGATGAGGGCGCCGAACCCGAACGGTCGGTTGAGGTCGGCGAGCGTCTCGGTCGACGCGTACTCGATACGGTCGTCGCCGATGAGCGACTGCGCAGCGACGCCGCACCGGTAGGCCTCATCGCACTCGCGGACGAGCATCCACGGCTCGTTCAGCGTGAGGATCTGCCCGGTCGTCAGCCGGCGCGCCGCGCCGTCGTCGTCGACGAGGTAGACGCCGCCGGCGTCGCTGACGATCGAGCCACCGGTCGTGAGCGGCGTCAGGTTGTTGAACGGCCGCGGTTCCGACGAGGTGACGGCCCCGTCGGCGCCGACGCGGATGCGGATGTTCTCACCCGAGGAGTTGTCCCATCCATCGACAATGAACTCCGTGCCCGTCGGTGTCTCGACGACGCCTGCCGGCGAGGCGCCGTCGAACGTTCCGCCGACCTCGACGCCGAGGTCGACCTCGGTCAGCGGTCCGATCCGCGGGAGGAGGAATGCGTTCCGACCGAACGTCATCACGAGCGAAGCCTGGTCGCCGGCGACCACGCGGGCTTGGGGCCCGTTGGCTCCGGGGCTGTCGAAGGGCGTCGAGCGCACACGACCGGACGGCAGCGACAGCGTGCGGATCGCATTCTTGTCGTCGTCGACGAGCACCACCTCGTAGGGCGACGTGACCGACGCGAGCGCATCGGGCAGGTCGATGATCTCGTCCGACGACGTCGTCGTCCGATCGACCGTTCCCGTGCCGGCGTCGGTCCCCGCGGCTGCGTCCTCGTCGCTCGGGTCGTCGGCATCGTCGGAAGACTCGTCGTCCTCCGGCTCCACATCGGCTGC
The DNA here is from genome assembly GCA_038529675.1 of Actinomycetota bacterium. GTDB lineage: Bacteria > Actinomycetota > Acidimicrobiia > Acidimicrobiales > Ilumatobacteraceae > Ilumatobacter_A. Next base: position 4,732 of record JBCBDK010000129.1, on the reverse strand, counting down.
TTCGTCGGGCTCGGTGTCGGCGTCCGTCGACGGTGGGAGTGTGCCGAGCGTCGTGGGGGTGGCGTCGTCCGGCGGCTCGTCGGCGGCTGCATCGTCGGTGCCGTCGCCGGTACCGCTGCCGAACACGGCGATCGCGCCGACGGCGACGATCGCGGCGGTGGCGATCGCAGCGATCTTCCAACGCTGCGACGACGCGCCGGGCGGCGCAACGGCGGTGTCTCGAGCCTCCCGATCGTCGTCTCGATCGGTCGACGCTCCCCACGTCACGGGTGAGGCGTCGGGAGCCGGAACGTCACCGGCCCAGAGTGAGTGCACGCTGGTCGGCGCGTCGTCACGCTTCGAGCGTCGCCATCTGCCCACCGCTCCATCTCACCACATCTGCCCCCGGTACGCGGCTCGGCCGGGGCGGGCGAGCCCACCCTGGCCGACACCGGCTTCGATCGGATTCGATCGCGTGAACGGGGTTCAGGCGCCGAGTGCAGCGTCGTAGTTCGGCTCGTCGCCGATCTCGCCGACCAGTTCGGTGTGGCTCACCTTGCCATCGCCGTCGATGACGACGACCGCCCGGGCGAGCACGCCGGCGAGCGGGCCGTCGGTCAGGGTGACGCCGTAGTCGGCGCCGAACGAGGAGCGGAACGTCGAGCCGGTCTTCACGTTCTCGATGCCCTCGGCGCCACAGAAGCGACCTTGCGCGAAGGGAAGGTCGGCGGAGACGCACAGGACGACGGTGTCATCCGCCGAGGCTGCACGCTCGTTGAACGTCCGGACGCTCGTCGCACACGTGGGCGTGTCGACCGACGGGAAGATGTTCAGCACCACCTTCTTGCCGGCGAGCGAGTCCTTGGTGATCTCACCGAGGTCGCCGCCGACGACGGAGAAGTCGGGAGCGTCGCTGCCGACGGCGGGGAGGTCGCCGGAGGTGTGGATGGGGTTGCCGCGGAGGGTCACTTCAGCCATGGCCGGGACTCTAGGCCCGCCGTCAATCGTTCGGCGACGCCGGAGTGACTCGTCGCGACGCTCCGGGGCAGCGTCAACCGCGCCGGAAGTTCTTCATGTTCACTGCAGCGACGAGGACGACGGACGCTCCGACGACCCACCACTGGTAGCGCGCCACCCACTCGAGGAAGTCGACCAGTTGCTCCTCGAACGTGCGGGCCAGCCACCACATCAGGAGGAGCCGTCCGGCGATGCCGATCGACAGCAGCGCAGCGAGCTTCACCGGTGGTGTCTTGCGAACGCCGGTCAACGCCGCGACGATGTTCGAACCGGCGAAGAACGGGATCAGCGCCCACTCCGCTCGGTCGAACCCGCGGTGGAACGCCTGCTCGGCCTCGTCGTTGAACCCGAGGTACTTCTTGAACCAGCCGATCGCCTGGTGCGAGTACGCCCGCCCGATCAGGTGGCAGACGACGAACGCCGTGCCGATCCGCAGGAATGCGATGGCGGCGTACGCACCGATCGACACACCGGCCGCGAGCGTGAGTGCCAGGTAGCGGTTCCGGGAGGAGAGCAGGAGGAGCTGCTCCGGGTCGGTCAGCACCCACCTCGCCCACACCGCGTTCGCGATGTTGGTGCAGACGACGAGGCCGACGAAGCCGACGATCGCCACCGGGCCCCACCAGGGAACGACGTGTTCGTCGTGCTCATCGACGCGAGGCGGCGGCCACGACGTGGTCGCGGAGTCTGGCGCCTGCTCGGTCACCGCCACGACGGTAGCGGGATGCGCGAACAGTTGGCCGCTCGTGGCCGACGGCGGAGCCAGCAGCCGCTGCCCGTCCCTTCGTCGACGGGCGGGCGCTCCACTACGTTCGTGCGGCATGCAGGGCTTGATGCAGGACGTACCGCTCACGATCACCCACCTGTTCGATCGAGCGGAGCAGTACTTCGGACACAAGGAGATCGTCACCTCGACGGCGACGGGGCTGGAGCGAACGACGTATGCCGACTGGGCTCGTCGTACCCGGAAGCTGGCGACGGCGCTCGAGACGAAGCTCGGCATCTCCGCCGACGGTCGCGTCGCCACGTTCGCCTGGAACACCGCCCGCCACCTCGAGCTCTACTTCGCCGCACCGTGCACGGGGCGCGTACTGCACACGCTGAACATCCGGCTCTTCCCGGAACAGCTCACGTACATCGTGAACCACGCCGACGACGAGGTGATCTTCTGCGACCGATCGCTCATCGGTCTGCTCGCGCCGCTGCTCCCGACGTTCGAGCGGCTGCGGCATCTCGTGATCATGGACGACGGCAAGGGCGACGTCCCCGAGGACCTCAACGGGCTGACACCGATCGACTACGAGGACCTGATCGCCGACTGCGAGCCGGCGACGTTCCCGGAGATCATCGACGAACACCAGGCCGCGTCCATGTGTTACACCAGCGGCACGACCGGCAACCCGAAGGGGGTCGTGTACAGCCACCGCTCGACGTTCCTCCACACGATGGGCGCGATGACCGTCGACAGCCTCGGGGCGCGCGAGTCCGATGTGATCCTCCCCGTCGTGCCGATGTTCCACGCGAACGCCTGGGGGTTGGCCCACGCAGCCGTGGCGACCGGTGCCAAGCTCGTGATGCCCGGACCCGATCTGTCCGGCCCCGCGGTCGCCGACCTGGTCGTGAACGAGCGGGTCACCGTGGCCGCCGGTGTGCCGACGATCTGGATGGCGGTGCTCCCCGAACTCGAGGGCCGCGACACCTCTGCGTTGCGGAGCATCCCGTGCGGCGGCTCGGCCGTGCCGAAGTCGCTGTCGGAGGGATACCGCGAGCAGCTGGGCAAGCCGATCCTGCAGGCGTGGGGCATGACCGAGACCAGCCCGATCGCTGCGGTGTGCCAGCTCGACGCCGATCAGCAGCAGCTCTCCGTCGAGGAGCAGGCCGACCTCCGCACGCAGGTGGGTCGTATCGCGTTCGCGGTCGAGGCTCGTGTCGTGGACCCGGCCACCCAGGAACCGATTCCGTGGGACGGCGAGTCGTCGGGCGAGTTGCAGTGTCGAGGCAACTGGATCGCGGCGACGTACTACGACGACGAGCGAGCGGGGGAGAGCTTCACCGACGACGGCTGGCTCAAGACCGGCGACGTCGCCGCGGTCGACGAACGCGGCCGCATCCGGCTCGTCGATCGGACGAAGGACCTCATCAAATCGGGCGGCGAGTGGATCTCGTCGGTCGAGCTCGAGAACGAGGTGATGGGTCACCCGAAGGTCGCCGAGGCGGCGGTGATCGGCGTGTCGCACCCGAAGTGGGGTGAGGCTGCCGTTGCGTGCGTCGTCCGCGCCGACGACTCGCTGACCGAGGACGAGGTGGTCTCGTTCCTCGAGGGCAAGGTCGCCAAGTGGCAGCTGCCGAAGGGCGTCGTGTGGATCGACGAGGTGCCCAAGACCAGCGTCGGCAAGTTCTCGAAGAAGACGCTCCGCGACGAGTACGCCGACGTGTTGATGGGCGAGTCGTAGCGGCCGTCGACGTGTTGAGGGGCGTTGGAGAACGACGCCAGATCAAATCGAAACGGGAGTCGAAACACGGCCGCATCCCGTGAACGAGCGGATGGTGGCACCTAGCGTCTCGGTTGGAGGCAGCCATGACGCTCATCGACCAACCACCCGCGGGCGACGACGCCCCACCCGACGATCCGACCGGCCCGACGTTCGAGGCGCCGACCGGCGAAACCGAACTCGTCGCCAAGAAGAAGCACTCGCTTGCGCTCCGATGGATGCACTGGATCAACTTCCCGGTGCTGATGGTGATGATGTGGTCGGGGATGCGCATCTACTGGGCCGACCTGCGCGACCCGTACGCGTTCGGCATCCTCGGCTGGCAATGGTTCGAGTTCTGGCCCGACGGCGTGAACTCGTTCTTCGAGCTCGAAGCCCGCCTGGCGAAGGGATTGGCGTTCCACCTGGTGTTCGGCTGGTTCTTCGCGCTGAACGGGCTCGCCTACACCGTGTATCTGGCGACCCGGGGCCGGTGGCGGTACCTGGTGCCGGACCGCCGGGCGTTGCGCGACGTGCCGGCGACGCTGCTGCATGAGCTGAAGCTCCGCAAACAGGCGCCGCCGCAGGGCAAGTACAACGCCATGCAGCAGCTCACCTACAGCTTCGTCTGGGTGGTCGGCCTGCTCCTCGTGGCGAGCGGCTTCGCGATCTACAAGCCTGCGCAGCTCAGCCTGCTCGTCTCCGCCTTCGGCGGCTACGACCCGGCCCGCTTCGTGCACTTCACGTCGACCGTGGTTCTGATGGCGTTCTTCGCCGTGCACATCGTGCAGGTCATCCGTTCCGGACGCCGCAACGCCGCATCGATCGTCACCGGCTACCGCGTCGAGGAGCGCCCGGTCGGTACCGGTGCCGGTGTCGGCGACATTGCCGATCTCGGCATCGATGTCGGAGCCGATCGAGAGGAGACGTCATGAGCGGCTACACCCCCGAGGAGTACGCTGAGCGCGAACGTCAGCTCCGGGAGGCCACCGACGCCGGCGAGGTGGTGCCGGTCGACGAGCACCGCAGCCGCTCGCGCCGTTCGTTCCTCGCGTTCGCCGGGCTCGGCGCCGCCGGGTTCCTCGGGTTCCGGGCACTGCAGAACCGGCCGGAGGACGAAGCGATCCCCGATCTGCTCCGACGCGGCCTCGACGCCAACGAGTCGCTCTGGACACGGCTGGAACGTGATGGGGCGCGAGCTCGGACGTTCTCGATCTCCGATCGCGAGGACATTCGGGTCAACGGCCGTCACGGCCTGCGCGACT
>JBCBDK010000128.1:0-8581 GCA_038529675.1 Actinomycetota bacterium | reverse complement strand
GCTGGTTGACGACGGCCGCGACGGCGACCGAGAACTCGGTGCGACACGCGGTCAACGATGCGGGCCGCTGGCACGAGCACCGATCTCGGTGACCGGTTCCAGCACGACCAGGTCGTCACGATGTACGACCTCCTCGATCCCGTCGGGCAGATCACTCGTGTGCCGACCAGCACCGGACCGGGTCCCGCCAGCCGCCGTCGCCGCGATGCCCCGGGCGAACACGGTGCCGTCGCCGCTCGCGAGGTCGATCACGTCGCCGACCTCGAACTCGCCACGCACATCGAGCACGCCGGCTGGCAGCAGGCTGTTCGGCTGTTGCGTGAGCGCTCGACGAGCCCCGTCGTCGACCACGACGGTCCCGCCGATCTCGGCGGCGAACGCAATCCACAGCTTGCGCGCCGACAACACACGGTCGTGCGCTTCGAGCGTGGTCCCGACGAGTTCGTCCGACACCGCACCGGCGAGCACGTCGGGCCGCGCTGCCCGCGCGATCACCGCCCGGATGCCCGACCACGACGCCATGCGCGCTGCGGTCAGCTTCGACGCCATGCCCCCACTCCCCCGACCGCTGCCGCCCCCGCCCGCCTTGATCGCGAGAAGCGGATCATCGGCGGGCACGAGCGGGATCAGGGCGGCCTCGGCGTCGCGACGTGGGTCGGCGGTGTAGACGCCATCCATGTCGGTCAGGAGCACGAGCACATCGGCCGACACGCTGTTGGCGATCAGCGCGGCGATCCGGTCATTGTCGCCGTACCGCAGCTCATCGTTGGCGATCGCGTCGTTCTCGTTCACGATGGGGACCACACGGAGTTCCAGCAGCCGCTCGAGGGTCGAGCGCAGGTGGAGATACTGGCGACGCGCCACGAAGTCCATCGAGTCGACGAGGAGCTGCGCGCCGACCACCCCGTGGCGGCCGAACTCGATGTTGTACCGCTCGACCAGACGACTCTGACCGACCGCGGACACCGCCTGCAGCGTGCGCATGTCGGCCGGACGCTCACCCAGACCGAGCGTCGCAACACCTGCAGCGACGGCACCCGACGACACGACGATCAGCTCGTGGCCGTCGGCGTGGAGCGCCGCTGCCTCGTCGGCGAGCTTGGCGACCGCACTCGCATCGATCACACCCTCGGCGTCGGTGATCGACGCAGTGCCGATCTTCGCAACGATCCTCACCTCACACGTCCGGGATGTAGTCGAAGCTGAAGTCGCCGATCCACACGACGTCGCCCTCCTTGGCCCCTGCGCGAGCGAGCATCTTGGGCACACCGAGACGGCCGAGGCGGTGGTCGATGTAGGCGAGTGCCTCAGGCGTGGTCACGTCGTTCAACGCCACGACGCGTTCGACGTCGCGACCGACGAGGCGGAACTCGCCGTCGTCGAGCCGTTCGACCACCGCGCCCGACGGCTCGGGGCGAATGACGATCAAGCCGTCCTCGTGCTCGATCTCGCTCCGGGCGTCGTGGACGAGCGACGCAAGGGTGCCGACGAGGTCGTTCACGCCCTGACCGGTCACTGCCGAAATGACCGGAGCGGTCCACTCCATGATCTCGAGGTCGTCGGGTTGCACGACGTCGGCCTTCGTGCCGATTACCACGCGGGGTCGTTCGAGCAGATCGGGCTGGTAGTCGCCGAGCTCTCGCAGCAGCACCTCGACCTGCTCGTTCGGCCAGACACCGTCCATGGGCGCGAGGTCGATCATCAGGCACAGCACCCGCGCTCGCTCGACGTGGCGCAGGAACTGGTGACCGAGCCCCTTGCCCTCGCTGGCACCCTCGATCAGACCGGGGATGTCGGCGACGACGAACTCGGTCTCGTCATCGATCCGCACCACGCCCAGGTTCGGCTCGAGAGTGGTGAACGGGTAGTCGGCGATCTTCGGCTTGGCGGCGGAGATGACCGAGATCAGGGTCGACTTGCCGACGTTCGGGAACCCGACGAGCGCCACGTCGGCCATGAGTCGGAGCTCGAGCTTGAGCCAGTTCTCCTCACCGTGCTCACCCTGTTCGGCGAAGTTCGGCGCCCGTCGCTTGTTCGAGAGGAACTTCGCGTTCCCGCGTCCTCCTCGGCCGCCCTTGGCGGCGAGCCAGCGGTCGCCGTGGTGGTTCAGCTCGGCGTAGACCTCCCCCGTGTACAGGTCGGAGGCGACGGTGCCGCACGGCACCTTCACCTCGATCGACTCACCACGGCGACCGTGCTGGTCCTTGCCCTTGCCGTGGACGCCACGATCGGCTTTGCGGTGCGGGTGGTCGCGAAAGGCGAGCAGCGAGGCGACGTTGTGATCCGCGACGAGCCAGACGTCGCCGCCGTCGCCGCCGTCGCCGCCGTTGGGTCCGCCCATCGCCACCGGCCCCTCGCGACGGAAGCTCACACAGCCCGCTCCCCCGTCGCCGCCCTTGACGTTGAGCTGGCACTCGTCGACGAACTGCGACACGTCGTGCAGGCTAGGCCCGGCGTAGCACAGGTCCGCGGAGCGATACCCGGCACGAAACCTGCACCGCTCGCCGGATCACGCTGACATACCGTGGACGAATGGCCTCCATCACGTCGCTCGACGCTCCCGTCGCAGCGCCGGAGGCCGAATTCACCGCACCCGACCGGCCTCCGGCAGCGCGGACGATCGACCATCGGCGGCTGGCCGGGCCGGCCACGATCGCCGCACTGTGCTGCTCCGTGCTCGCTGCCGTCGGCCAGGCCCTGGGCGCCGTCGCCATCGGCCGCGTCGCCGAACGCCCCGTCTGGCCGACGGTCGGGGTGCTCGCGCTCTGCGTCATCGGCGCGGCGGTACTGGATACCGTCGGCCGAGTCGCCTGGACGGCGGTCGTCGACCGAGCGGAGGGTCGGCTGCGCGCCGACCTGCTCGACGCCGTCATGGCCCAGCCCGTGGCCGTGCTCTCCGAGCAGGCCGTCGGCGAGATCCTCGACCGCATCGACGACGACACCCACGAACTCGGCACCCTGCTTCGCGTCAGCGTCTGGCGGGTCATCCGCGTCGCGATGCTCGTGCTCCCCCTGGTGATCGTCGCCGGGTTCGCGTGGTGGCCGGCGTGGATCCTCTTCCCGGTCGTGGCGCTGCTCGTCGTCAACAGCGTACGTCCGTTGCTCGTGCGTCTGGCCGAGGCCAAGGTCCGCGAGGAGGCCGCATGGAGCGATCACGCCGCCGCGATGGAGGAGGGAATCGCCGCCCGCGATGACCTGCGTACCAGCCTCGGCCGACCGTTCCTCGTCCGCCGATGCGCCGAACTGGCGTCGACGATCCACTCGAAGATGGGCGACGTGGTCCGCCTCGAAGCGCAGATCATGCGGCGCACCGGCCTGCTGCTCGCCGGGCTGCTCGCCGCCGTCGCCGCGATCGGGGTGTCGTTGGCGGACGCCGGCCGACTGGGCACAGCGATGCTCGTCACGCTGTTCGCGGTCACGGCGACGTTCGTCGGCCAGGTCGACCAGGTCGCACACCACCTGCCCGATCTCCAGTCCGGTGTCGGAGCGCTGATCCGGCTCCGCGCACTGATGGCGACCGAGCCCGAGCCCACCGGCGGCGCAACCGCGCCACGGGGCCCCGTACAGGTCGAGTTCCGAAACCTCGACTTCGCATACCCGAACGGGACGTTCGCGCTCGACGGCGTCTCGCTGACGATTCCCGCCGGCACGGCCTGCGCGCTCGTCGGCCGCAGCGGATCGGGCAAGACGACGCTCACGATGCTGCTCTCACGGGCGGTCGAGCCCCAGCGGGGAACCGTGTTGCTTGACGGCGTCGACGTGCTCGACCTCGAACTCGACTCGTTGCGATCGACCGTCGGGCTCGTCACGCAGCGGACCGAGATCCTCGCTGCGACCCTTGCGGAGAACATCGCGATGTTCGCCGACATCGACCGCGCCCGGATCGAGGCGGCCGTCGACGAACTCGGAATCGGGGGTTGGGTGGCGTCGCTGTCCGACGGCCTCGACACACCGCTCGGCGCCGGCGGCACGACGCTCTCGGCTGGCGAGGAACAGCTGGTTGCATTCGCGCGGCTGCTCGTCCGCGACGTCGGCGTGATCGTCCTCGACGAGGCGACCGCACGGATGGATCCCGTCACCGAGGCCCAGGTGGTGGAGGCATCACGTCGCCTGCTGCATGGGCGAACCGGCATCATCGTCGCCCATCGGCTCGGTACGACCGAGCGGGCCGAGCAGGTCGCCGTGCTCGACGCCGGGCGGGTGATCCAACACGGGCTCCGAGCCCGCCTCGCCGACGAGGACGGCCCGTTCCGCCGCCTGTTGCTCGATGCGGCGGCAACCGAACCAGGGCTCGGCCGAGACGGCGTCGTCGGCACCGGTCGGGAGACCGTCGACGATGCGTCGCAGAACGGTCGCCGTCGTTCCGCTGCGCCGCCGCCCGCACCTCTGATCCCCGATCCACCCTCGTTCGCCTCCGCGGTACGACGGGCATGCACGACGCGTCCGGAGTGGGGTCTCCTCGCGATCGCGTTGTTCATGACCTTCACCCTGCTGAGCGCCTACGGCGTCGCGACGTCGTGGGTCTGGGGCAAGATCGTCGTCGACCTCGACGCCGGCGACGACCCGACCTGGCTCGTCGTCCTCCTCGTCGCCGGATTGCTCGTCTCACCGCTCGCGCTGGCGGAAGCGATCCGACGGTTCCCGCACTGGTGGATCTCGGTGCTCCTCCGGGTTCGGACCTCCGTGCTCGTCGCCCAGACCGACCAACGCCGCTTGCCGGTCACGCCGCCGGGTGAAGTGGTCGCACGAGCGCTCGACGCCGACCGATTCGCCCGCATCGGCGACCGGTGGTTCGACTTCGCCGCCGGCCTCCTCATCGTCACGGTGACGGCGCTGTTCGCCGGCACGCCGCTCGCCGGAGCGGTCCTCCTCGGCATCATGGCGGCCACCGCGATCCTGTCCGCACTCGGCTCGCCGGTCGCCGGGCGAACCGCAGCGGCATCGTCGACCGCTCGAGCACAGTTCGGCCGGTCGCTGGTGTCGTCGCTCGACGCGATCCGCACGGTGAAGCTGTCCGCCTCGACGACGGCGGTCCAACGCCACCTCGGCCGCGTCGACGGCGGGCGGGTCGACGCAGCGGTCCGCGAGCACCGCATTCAGTCGATGCTCGACGGTGTCCCGGTCATCCTGGTCCAGGGCGGCGTGGTGGTGGCCTGGGCGACCTACACCGCAGGCGGCTGGGGGCTGGCGACGGCACTGCTCGTCTCGGGGACGGTCCTCGGTTTCGAGTGGTTCGGCCGTGTCGCCGGCGCCGTCATCACCGAGGCGCCGGGCACGCGCGCCTGGCATCGGACGACCAGCCGGCTCGCCGCCGGCAGCGAGCTGATGGATCTCCCCGCCGGCGTCGATCTGGTCACCGGAAGCGGCGAACCGGTCACGCCGGGCGTGGTCGACCCGTTCGAGCACCTCGATCTGGTCGGCTTCGAGGCTCGCCACCCGGACGGAACCGTCGGCGTGCACGGCATCGACCTCCGCCTCGGGCGGGGCGAACTCGTACTCGTGCTCGGCCGCGTCGGCTCGGGCAAGTCCAGCCTGCTCGGCGCGCTTGCAGGGCTCGTGCAGTCGACGGGCATCATCCGCTGGAACGGCGAGGAGGTGCTCGATCGCGAGACCTTCCTCCGGCCGCGTCGCGTCGGGTACGTCGCGCAGCTCCCGCGTGTGCTCTCCGGCTCGTTCCTCGACAACATCCGCCTCGACCACGATCGCCCGGTCGAGGCACCGATCGCGCAAGCGCAGCTTGCACCCGACATCGCCGACGCCGGCGGAACCGACGCACTCGTCGGGCACCGGGGCGTTCGGCTCAGCGGTGGCCAGACACAACGGCTGGCGCTTGCTCGAGCGTTGGCGACCGAATCCGAGGTCCTCGTCGCCGACGACGTGTCCTCGGCGCTCGACGCCACCACCGAGGTCGAACTCTGGGAGGCGATGCGAGCGAGCGGTCGCACGGTGATCGGATCGACGACGAAGCGCTCCGCGCTGGAACGAGCCGATCGTGTCGTCGTGCTCGTCGACGGAACGATCGCGGCGCAGGGCCCCTGGTCCGTGCTGTCGCCCGACTGGCATCATCTCGCCGGCTGACCGGACTCGCCTGCGAGCCGAAGAGACCGGCCGGCCGATCCCCGCGCTCCTAGATTGGACACATGACCGCGCTGCGATTCGACGACGGTGCCGCCGAGCGCGCCGAGCGCTGGGCGTCGACCATGGCCGGCCACTCGCGCGCCGGCCACGGCGATGACGACATCACGGTTGCACACGCCGACTCACACGCGATCGTCGGCGACGCCCCGATCATGACGCGAGCGGCGCGCGAAGAACACGAAGCGCTGCTGCTCGCCACGAACGCAACCCGCGCCGTCGGCGCTGGGAACCGGGCGATCGAGGAGGCACCGGACCCGTACCGCACGTGTTTCGAGCGCGACCGCGACCGGATTCTCCATGACTCGGCGTTTCGTCGACTCGCCGGCAAGACCCAGGTGTTCGTGTTCCCGGGCGATCACCAGCGGAACCGCATGACCCACGCGCTCGAGGTCGCGCAGGTCGCTCGCTCGGTCGCCCAGGCCCTGAGCCTGAACGTGCCGCTCGCCGAAGCGATGGCGATCGGACACGACTGTGGGCACGGGCCGGGTGGCCACGCCAGCGAGGACGCCCTCTCGCCGTACCTGCCCGGCGGCTTCGACCATGCCCCGTGGGGTGCCGACGTGACGCTGCGCCCACTCAACCTGTGCGCCGAGACCTTGGACGGCATCCGCAACCACTCGTGGAGCCTGCCAGCACCGCGGACGCCCGAAGGCGAGGTCGTGTCGTGGGCCGACCGCATCGCCTACGTGTGCCACGACTTCGAGGACGCAGTTGCGGCCGGCATCGTCACGCCCGAGATGCTGCCGCCGCTCGTCGCGGAACGCTGCGGCCGGGATCGATCCACGCAGCTCGGCACGTTCGTGCGGGCGATGATCACCGCCACACTCCAGACAGGCCGAGTCGGCATGGTGCCCGACGTCGCGGAGGCGCTCGCCGAGTTCCGCCGCTTCAACTACGACCACGTGTACCTGCGGCCGGCGAGCAACCGCCAAGCGTCGTCGGTGATCGCTCTGCTTCGCGCACTGGTCGAGCACTACGCCGATCGCCCACACGTGATCCCCGAGCAGACGGTTGCCGCCGTGCTCGGCCCCGACGCGCCGATCGAGCTGGTCGAGGCCGGCTCCGAGGACGCGCTGGCCGCGGCCGTCGCCTATGTCGCCGGCATGACCGATCGGTACGCATGTCAGCGCGGGTTGGTCGAGCTCGACTGGGATCCGGCCGACCTGCCGACCGCGGTCGCTTAACCCGCCGGCACCACGCCGGTGCCGTCGAGGAACAGGGCGCGAATGCCGAGCCCCGCGATGAACAGGCCACCACAGCCGTAGAGCAGGTGAAGCTTGTCGGCGATGAACGGACTGTTCCGATAGCTGTACAGGATCGCGACGGCGAAGATCGTCGAGAATCCGTAGAGCGCGTGGAACGAGTCGAGCTCCACGCCCTCGTTCGTGACGATGAGTACGCCGATGATCGCCACGACGATCGTGGTCACCTGGGCGAACCCGGTCGCCCACCACAGCACGAACGTCCGGAAGGCGGGCACGTACTGCGCCGCCAGCGCCCAGGACCCGACCAGTGCGTTGGACACGATCAGCACCCACGCCGTCGCGACGTGGACGTCGTGCAAGGTGCTCATCGTGTGCGTCGGAGCGTCAGCCGTTGCAGGGCAGTCCGCCGACGAACGACGTGATGACGTCGGTGTCGGCGAGCCCGGTCACGGTGCCACGCAGCGCGTCGTTGATCTTGAAGTTCGGCCCGAGGAACTCGTCACCGGAGAACAGCTCGACGTCGGGATGCGCCTCGATCAGGGCTGCCACCGACGAACCGAGGCCCAATCCCTGCGATGTCGCGAGGCCGGCGGGCTCGGCCGCGCCGGTGACCGCGTCGCCGTAGTAGTAGCCGTAGAAGTGCTGACGACCCTGCGTGATCTCCGACGAATCGCCGAACTCGAGCAGCAACGTGTCCCACTGGACCTGACGAAGTTCGCTTCCGTTACACGGCCCGATCTCGAACGGATCGATCCAGCCGGTGTCGGAGGTCGGCGGGCCGAGCACCGAGGTGACGAAGTCGACCACACCCTGGGGTGCCGCACCGAACGCGGCAGCGCCGATGCCGTCGGTCTGGATCGAGAACGGTGATGCCGGTGCCGGCACGGTCGTGGTGGTCTCGGCCGCCGTCGTCGTCGGTACGGGAGCGGTCGTCGTGGTGACCAGCACGGTCGTCGGCGGCTCCGTCTCGGTCGGGTCCTGCTCGATCGCCGGAACGGTCGTCTCCGGTTCGAACGGCGGCGCCTCGGTGGTCGTGGTCAAGAGGGTGATGTCAGGCGTCGTCGACAGCACTTGGTCGTCGCCGTCATCACCGGAACACGCAGCGAAGGAGAGCGCACCGACGACGGCCAGTGCTGACAGCCGTCGGGCTCGCCTGCACGACGCGGCGATGCCCACACCAGGAACATGCATGTCCTCCATCATGATCGACGTTCGCGGCCGAGATGCGGACCCCGCCG
>JBCBDK010000127.1:0-8591 GCA_038529675.1 Actinomycetota bacterium | reverse complement strand
CCCATCCCCCTCCGTGTCAGACACACGTGGGGACGGTGTCTGACACACGTGGGGACGGTCAGCCGCTGATGAGCGTGCCGTCGCCGCCACCTTGGACGATGCTCCGCAACGACCCCTCCTTGCCCATGTCGAAGACGACGATCGGGATCTCGTTGTCGCGGCAGAAGGCGATGGCCGTCGCGTCCATGACCTTGAGGTCCTTGGTCATCACGTCCATGTAGGAGATGTGCTCGAACTTGGTGGCGGCGTCGTCGGTGCGCGGGTCGGCGGAGTACACCCCGTCGACGCCGGAGTGCGTGCCCTTGATGAGGACGTCGGCTTCGATCTCGGCGGCGCGCAGCGCCGCAGCGGTGTCGGTCGTGAAGAACGGGTTGCCGGTACCGGCGGCGAAGATCACGACGCGACCCTTCTCGAGGTGGCGGACCGCCCGACGGCGGATGTATGCCTCGGCGATCCGGGGCATCTCGATCGCCGATTGCACGCGCGTGTCCTGACCGAGGCGCTCGAGCGAGTCCTGCAACGCCAGCGCGTTCATGACCGTACCGAGCATGCCGATGTGGTCGGACTGCGTGGCGTCCATACCGGTCAGCGAGCCGGTCCGCCCCCGCCAGAAGTTGCCGCCACCCACCACGACCGCGACGTCGACCCCGTGATTCTGCCGGAGATCGATGATCTCCCGCGCCGTGTGCTCCAGCGTCGCTCCATCGAGTCCCTTGCCCGACTCGCCCGCCAACGCCTCCCCCGACGGTTTGAAGACGATCCGCTTGAACGAGGGCCGAGAAGTCATCGGCACAGCAACCTACCGCCCCCGCCGCCCCAGGCCGCGAAGAAGCCGGACCCACCGAAACGGGCCCGGCTTCATGACGTCCAGAACTCAGCGGGCAAGCCGAGGGCGCCGATCTCAACGTGCCTCCAACGATGACGGAATCATCCGATCGAGGCGGGATCGGTTCGTAGTGTCGCAAGGCGCCAAGAACATCCGTTGCCTGTCGGCAACGGACGGTCAGGGGCAACGCAGCGAGACGGCGAACCGGACCGCCTCAGCTCACCCGATTTCGACTTGGGCGAAGGTGACGATGGACGCCGAGCCCAGGAACTGGCTGACCGACTGCTTGTCGTCCTTCGCGTACGGTTGATCGAGCAGTGCCACGTCCTTGAAGAAGCCGTTGATCCGACCGTCGACGATCTTCTCGATCGCCTGCTCCGGCTTGCCCTCGTTGCGAGTGATCGTCTCGAGCGTCTCCCGCTCGGCAGCCACCACCTCGGCGGGGACGTCGTCACGGCTGAGGTACTTCGGGCGTGCGAACGCGATGTGCACGGCGATGTCGTGAGCCAGCGTCTCGTCGCCACCGGCGATCTCGACGAGCACGGCGTTGACGCCGCGCCCACCCTGAACGTGCTGGTAGTGGCCGAGCGCGTTGCCCTCGCCGGCTTCGATGCGCTCGACGCCGCCGAGACCGATGTTCTCCTTGAGCGTGACCTGGAGCTCCTCGATCTGCTCCTTGCGCTCGGCCACCGCATCGGTGTCCTTCTCGGCCACGAGCGCTGCAAGTGCGTCGGCTTCGGCCTTGAACTGATCGGACCCGGCGACGAAGTCGGTCTCGCTCTTGAGCTGGACGATCGCGCCGACACGGCCGTCGACGAGCAGGCTGACGACGCCCTGGTTGCTGTCGCGGTCGGCACGCTTGGCGCTGGCTGCGAGACCCTTCTCACGAAGCCACTGCTGTGCGGCCTCCATGTCGCCGTCGTGCTCCTGGAGCGCCTTCTTGCAGTCCATCATCCCGGCGCCGGATGCTTCGCGCAGCGCCTTGACGTCTTGTGCAGTGAACGACATGGGGGATCAGCTCTCCGTTTCAGCGGGGGTGTCGGGGGTCTCGGTGCCGGACTCGGCAGGCGCGGCCGGCTCTTCGGCGGCCGGAGACGCATCGTCCGCAGCGGGAGCACCGTCGTCGGCGGTGGCCTCGGGCGCGGCCGAGTCATCGGCGGCGGGAGCCGCATCGTCGGCGGCGGGAGCGGCGTCGTCGGCCGGGGACGTCTTGGCGGCGGCGAGCTTGGCGTCGCGGGCGGCCTGTGCGGCAGCAGCGGCATCGCGGGCGGCCTGCTGCTCGGCCTCGAACGCTGCTGCCTCCTCGGGCGACTTCTCGGCGACCGGCTCAGGCTTCGGGTTGCGCTTGTTGGCGATGAAGCGCCCCTCTTCGACCGCTTCTGCGATCACGCGGGCGAAGAGGCTGTTCGAGCGGATGGCGTCGTCGTTGCCCGGGATCGGGTAGTCGACGACCTCGGGGTCGACGTTGGTGTCGACCACGGCAACGACCGGGATGCCGAGCTTGTTCGCCTCGGTGACGGCGATGTGCTCCTTGCTCGTGTCGAGCACGAAGATCGCGTCGGGTGTGGTGGCCAGGCTGCGCAGACCACCGAGGTTGCGCTGCAGCTTGGTGAGCTCGCGATCGAGGAGGAGCGCCTCCTTCTTGATCATCACGTCGAACTCGCCCGAGGCCTTCATGCGCTCGTACTCGAGCATCTTGTTCACGCGCTTGGAGATGGTCTGGTAGTTCGTGAGCATGCCGCCGAGCCAGCGCTCGTTCACGTAGGGCATACCGCACTTCTCGGCATAGCTCCTGACGGGGTCCTGCGCCTGCTTCTTGGTGCCGACGAACAGGATGTTGCCGCCACCGGCGACGAGATCGCGGACGAAGCCGTAGGCCGTCTCGACACGACCGAGCGTCTGCTGCAGGTCGATGATGTAGATGCCGTTGCGTTCACCGAAGATGAATCGCTTCATCTTGGGGTTCCATCGGCGGGTCTGGTGTCCGAAGTGGGCACCTGCTTCGAGCATCTGCCGCATGCTGATGACAGCCATGGGTTTCTCCTTGTCGCGGTTGTCCCCGTCACCTGGCGCCGGCGGATCCGGCGACCGCGGGAGGCGGCGGGGCGGTGTGTCGTGTCGTTGGACGCCGGCGAGCCGACGCGGCCGACCAGGTGATCGACCGGCGAACGACGCTATCGGGAGGAACCCGCCGACCCGACCCCGCATCGCAGTCGGGGCGGCGGCGGCCGCCGGGCGGCCGTGCCGTCGACGGGGACCAGCCGCGGCCGCCCGACGAGTCGGCCGAGCATCGGGGCCGGGTCGACGTACCGCTCCCCCACCCGCACGCCGAGATGGAACCGGTCGGTCGTCCGGCCGACGACCATGCGGGCGATGACGCGATCGCCTCGATCGACCGTGCGTGCTGCGAGCCGCCCGTACGTGATGCGGCGACCGTCGCCGTGGCGAACGACGACGTAGCCCACCCCGGCGACCGGGCCCGAGAAGGTGACGACTCCCGTCGCGACGGCGCGCACGGCAGTCCCGGCGGCAACGCGGTACTCGATGCCCCGGTTCCCGGCGCAGTACGGGCACGGCGGCTCCCGGAACGGGTCGATGACCTCTCCCGGCACCGGCGGGAGCCAGCACGGTGCGGCCGCGGCAGCGGGCGGGAGGGCGAGCAGTGCCATCAGGCAGACGCATGCGGCGGTGAAGCGGCGACCGAGCACGCGGACGCGACATTGACGACGATGGATCACGGTGAACTCCAGACGACGATTCGACGGGGACCCGAAGGTCGAGGAGGGCCACGAGGCCCGATCTGGGTTCGGCCGTGTCCGCAGGCTCCGCCGACGTGACGTGTTCGCATGAAGGAGGATGAGCGTCGGCTCAGCCGACGTGACGACGGGCGTCGGCTCAGCCGACGCCGGCGGCGTTGAGGCGGGAGCGGAGGTGGAGGACCGACTTGGTGTGGATCTGCGACACACGGCTCTCGGTCACCCCGATGACCGAACCGATCTCGGCCAGGGTGAGGCCCTCGTCGTAGTACAGCGAGAGAACGAGTTTCTCCCGCTCGGGAAGCCGCTTGATCTCGTCACGCATGATGCGGCCGAGTTCCTTCTCCTCCACGACGGCGGTCGGCGAGTGCGACGCTGCGTCGTCGCTGGCAGCCGGTTCGGCACCAGCGGCGATCGCCCGGTCGAGCGGACCGACGGTCGTCGAGGCGATCGACGCCAACCACTTGGTGAGTTCGGCGTCGGTGATGTTGAGGTGCACCGCGAGCTCTTCGTCGGTCGGGCCGCGGCCCAGCTTGTGCTCGAGTTCGGAGAACGCACGCTCGACGTCGCGGGCGCGGCTGCGGACCGACCGGGGAACCCAGTCGAGCTGGCGAAGCCCGTCGTAGATCGCACCGCGGATGCGCGGCACGGCGAAGGTCTCGAACTTCACGCCCCGGTCCGGCTCGAACCGCTCGATGGCATCGATCAACCCGAACACGCCGGACCCGATCAGATCGCCCGGGTCCACACTGCTCGGCAGGCCAGCACCGACACGACCGGCCACGAACTTGACCAGCGGTGAGTAGTGGACGATGAGGTGATCTCGAGCGGCGGAGTTCTTCCGCTTCAACCACCGATTCCATTGCATCTGGAGGTCGGCGTCTTCGGGAACGATGCTCATGCTCTGGGGTGTGCCTCGCGGTAGGCGGCCGAGAGTCGCTCTCGGCTCACGTGAGTGTAACGCTGGGTGGTCGCCACGTCGGCATGGCCGAGCAACTCCTGGACCGCCCGCAGGTCGGCGCCACCGTCGAGGAGGTGGGTGGCGAAGCTGTGCCGCAGCGCATGCGGATGGGTCGCGACCGGCGACCGACGGTCGACGATGCGACGTACGTCGCGGGGCGTCAGCGGCTTGCCCCGCTCGTTGCCGAACAGGATGTCGCCGTACTCGGCGGGCACGACCTCGTGCCGAATGGCGACCCATCGTCGCAGCGCACCGACGGCCGGCTCGCTCAGTGGCACCCGGCGTTCCTTCGAGCCCTTGCCCCACACCGTGGCTGCGCCTCGCGACAGATCGAGCGACGCGACCGAGAGCGAGCACAGCTCGCTGACCCGCAGCCCCGAGCCGTACAGCACCTCGAGCACCGCGTCGTCGCGGCGTCGACGCCATTCGGGTTCGTCGGAGCGCTGAATCGCACCGACCCCGCTCGTCGAGGTGCCGTCGAGCAGGTGCCCGAGCTCGCGCTGATCGAGCACGCTCGGCAGGCGACCGTCGCCAGCAGGCGCGGACACGCCCACGGTCGGGTCGGCGTCGATCATCGACTCCTCGCGCGCCCAGGCGAAGTATCGACGCAGCGACGCCGTTCGTCGGGCGATGGTGCGCCGGGCGAGCTGACGCGTCGTCATCCAAGCCAGGTAACGGCGGATCGTCCGGCGGTCGACCAACCGGGGATCGCCCACCGACGCACGGGAGCACCAGGTCGCGAAGTTCCGCAGATCCGACTCGTACGAGCGCCGCGTGCTGTCGGACAGCGACGTGAGCGCGGCAACGAACGAATCGAGACGCCACCGCTCCATCACGCCCACTGTACGGTTGCCAAGCCGCCGTCGCAGGGATCACGAGCACACGTCGTGAGCGCCGACCGCGCCGAGCACCGACCCAACGCCCGAGTTCACCTGGCGCTCCGGTGTGATCGAGGCGGCGTCACCCCGCGTCGCTGGGGTCCCCTGCTCGCCCACCCCGGCCGAGTCGAGCAGTCGAGCCCACTCGTCGAGGGCTTCGAACCATCCGTCGACCTCGAACGCCCATCCCGACCGTTCGAGTCGGGCGAGGTGCATGGCCGCGACGCCGAGGTCGAGACCGAGTCGACCGGCGAGACGGTCCACCGTGGTCGGTCCGTCGCGGAGCGCCCCGAGCACAACCATCTCGTCGCCCGACGGTGCCGGCCGGGGATCGGCGGGCAATCGGCCGGCGCCGGAGTGATCGAGCTGGAGGAACGTGAGCACGTCGTCGACATCGACGACCAGCGCAGCGCCGTCCTGTACCAACTTGTTCGTCCCGGCGGCGGCCCGCGCTCCTGGCGCGCCTGGCACCGCCATGACCTCGACGCCGCGCTCCGCAGCGTCGCGGGCGGTCAGCAGGCTTCCTCCACGCTCGCGACTCTCGACAACGATCACCGCTTCGGACATCGCCGCGATGATCCGGTTCCGGCGAGGAAATCGATGGGCCTCGGGAGCCGTGCCGGGTGGCCACTCGGACACGACCGCACCATGGCGGGTGACCTCGCGCCAGAGGGCTGCGTGCCGCTTCGGGTACGGACGATCGTGACCGTTGGCGACGACCGCGACCAGCGAAGCCTCGGCGGCCGCCAACGCACCACGATGTGCTGCACCGTCGATCCCGAGTGCGAGGCCAGACACGACCGCGACACCCGCCGACGCGAGACCGTGGCCGAATCGAGCTGCGATCTCGAGCCCACCCGCCGTCGGGTTGCGGGTCCCGACGACCGCGACCCGGCGTACCGTCGTGTCGAGCCGGCCGCAGACGAAGAGCGCCGGCGGCGGATCCGGGTCGACGAGCAACGGCGGTGGCCACTCCGGGTCCTCCGGACCCAGAACCCGGACATCGAGGTCTGCGAGCTCGGCGCCGATCCGCGCCGCGCTCCGCTCGGCAAGCTGCGCCCGCCACCGATGCGCGACCGCTGGATCGCGTCGCAGCAGGCGACCGACCGGTTCGTGTTCGACCGCCCCGTCGAGCACCCGACCGACCGCTGCGCCCGGGCGCCGACCGAGCAGTAGCGATCGCAGCCGGGCAGTGGTCATCTGATCGAGGCCGGCGAGACGGGCGACGGCGATGCGCTCGTCGGACGTCCACCTGGCGACGCTGGCGCTGGTCATGCCGCCAACCATCGGCCGACGGATTGAGCAGGACGTAACGCTCGACGGAGCTCGAGTGCGGTGGACACGTGCGATGCACCGATGGCCCCGTCGTGACCGGCGACATCGGCGACGGTGCGGGCGAGTCGCCGTACCCGGTGGTAGCCACGGCCCGACAACCGACCGAGTTCGAGTTCGGCCCGGAGGTCGCGCCGGGCGTCGGTGGTCAACGGTGCGACGTCGTCGAGGAGCGGCGCCGGCAGGAAGGCGTTCAGGCAACCCTGACGGAACGAGGCGAGATCGCGCGCGGTGGCGACCCGTTCGGCGACCACGGCGGTCGACTCGCCCGGCTCGGCCGACATGATGTGCTCGACCTCGGGCGGCTCGACGTTGACCCGTAGATCGAACCGGTCGAGCAACGGCCCCGACACCCGCGCCACGTAGCGCTGGGCCCGATCCGCCCCGCACGAGCACGCGCCCGGCGACTCCCCGCGACTCCCGCACGGGCACGGGTTCATCGCCGCGACGAGCTGGAAACGGGCGGGCAAGGTCGTCGATGCGGCAGCTCGTGCCACGTGGACCACGCCGGCCTCGAGCGGCTGACGCAGCGTGTCGAGCACGGTCGGGGCGAACTCGGGGAGTTCGTCGAGGAAGAGCACCCCGCCCGACGCAATCGAGATCTCGCCCGGACGAAGCGTGTGCGTGCCTCCCCCGACGATCGATGCCTGTGAGCTGGTGTGATGCGGACACCGGAACGGCGGCCGAACCACCAACCCGCCGGGCGGCAGGGCCACCCCGGCCGCCGAGTGCACCATGGTCGCATCGAGCGCTGCGTCGCGTTCGAGCGACGGCAGCAAGCCCGGCAGGCGCGACGCCAGCATCGTCTTGCCCGAGCCGGGCGGGCCGACGAACAGGAGGTGATGGCCGCCCGCCGCTGCCAGTTCGAGCGCCAGCCGGGGCATGCGCTGCCCTCGGACGTCGGCGAGATCGGGTTCGGACGGAAGTGTCGCTGCGTCGTGTTCCGGCGGGTGATCCGGCCATGGCGCATCGAAGCCCAGCGTGTCGATCAGCTCCACGAGGTGCGACACCGTTCGCACTCGACCGCTGGCCGCGACCACCGCCTCCCGCTCACTCCCGACCGGGACGACGACGTCGACATCGTCGAGCACGCCGACGATCGGCGCGACCCCGGCGACCGGTCGGATCGATCCGTCGAGACCGAGCTCACCGACGAAGCCGAGCCCGGCGATCGCCTCGGGCGGGATGTGCCCGTCGGCGACGAGGACGCCGACAGCGATCGCGACGTCGAGCCCCGACCCCGACTTGCGCGGCTCGGACGGCGCCAGGTTGACCGTGACACGGACGTCGGGGAACTTGCGACCGGTCGACTGGATCGCGGCACGGACACGATCGCGCGACTCGCGCACGGTCGTATCGGGGAGACCGACGATCTGAAACGCCGGCAAACCGTTGGCGACGTGCACCTCCACGTCGACGCCGTGCCCCCGCGCGCCGAACAGCACGCCCGATCTGATCCTCGCGTACATGACCGCTCCTGACCTCGCACCGCAGCTGCGGTTGACGAACCGTGAGGTGGAGGGAGGTGCGACGTGGTCCCCGACACGGCCGGGCCGGCACAGCCGGAGCGGCGACGATCAACCTACGCCGACGGTGTCACAGCGACCGCCCGACCAGGGCGCGCGTCGCCTCCCGACGGCGTCGGCGCGGCAACGGGTCGCCCTGCCGCGACGACACTGCGACCCGGTGGCATGATCCTGGGGTGATGTCGTCGGGCTGGCTCGGTCGTCTCGCGGCCGTTGCCGCCAGCGCCGTGATCACGGTGTCGTGTGGCGGCGACGAGGCGCCCAGTGCGGAGCGGTTCTGCGGCGAGATCGACGCCAACCTCGCGCAGCTCG
>JBCBDK010000126.1:0-8597 GCA_038529675.1 Actinomycetota bacterium | reverse complement strand
CGGCACCACCCGGGCGCACATCGCTCGCGCCGTCGTGGAGTCGATCGCGTACCAGGTGCGTGACGTGATCGACACGATGGTGTCGGCGTCGGCGACGCCGATCACGGACCTGCGCGTCGACGGCGGCGCATCGGTGATGGACCTGCTCTGTCAGTTCCAGGCCGACCAGCTCGATGCGACGGTCAACCGGCCGGTCGATCAGGAGACCACGGCACTCGGTGCCGCGTTCCTCGCGGGCCTCGCTGAGGGCGTGTGGGCATCGACCGATGCCATCGGTGACGCATGGACGCTGGATGCCAGCTTCTCACCCGCCGCCGATCGTTCCGCTGCCGACGCCGGCCACGCCGACTGGCTCCGAGCCGTCGACCGCAGCCGGGGTTGGGCCACGTCGTAGTCCGTCGTCGTCGATCGGTCGCTCCCGAGCCACTGCTCAGAGCAGGGCGTCCGCCAGACGGGACAGCAGGTCGAGACGCTCGCGCTCACGGGCGTGGATCGGGCGCCCGTTGCGTCCTGCCAGCAGGGTGAGCCGGTGGCCGCCGAGCCGTGACCAGACCAAGTCGCTCGGACCGTCGACGTTGCGGCCGTCGAGGTGGTCGCTGCCGGCGACGAATGCGGCGATCCAGGCAGCGTCGATGCCACCGCCGTCGCCGCCGTCGGCGCCGAGCGCCGATTCGAGCACCCGTTCACCGTCGTGGAGCACGGCCCAGTCCGCCTCGAGTGCAGCGAGTGCTGCAGCGACGAGCACCGCGCCGCGCTGCTCTGGCTCGGTTTCGGCGATCTCGGTCGCAGCGGCGAGCGTCGCGAGGCTCGGATCGACCCGATCGGGCTCGATCGCCCGAACGTGTTCGACCGACACGCCGTCGACGGCCGCGATCTCGTCGGTCATGAGTCCGATCAGGTCGCCGGCGGGCAGCTCGACGGTGAGTTCGTCCACGACCTGTCCGGCACCGTGCTCGAGCACATCGATGCCGACCACATCGCCCCGGGCGGCGCCGATCCGACTGGCGACGAGGCCCAGCGCGCCTGGCCGATCCGGCATCCACACCCGCACGACGACGCGCTGCCGAGGATCGGCTGGGGCGTCGACCGCGTCGTCACTCGACGCGTGTCGCTCGGGCCCGGATGGGTCGATCGAAGCGGTGGCCATCATCCACCGGAGGCTAGGAGCGGCGGATGTCGAGGAGGTTTCGGCCCGGCGAACGGAGCGCGTCCCGGCACGGGATCAGCCGAGCTTGGTGAGCCCACGCTTGAGGTTGCGGATCGCCTGGTTGGTCCGCATCTCGTTCTCGATCAGCGCGAATCGACAGAAGCCTTCGCCGCCCGGGCCGAACCCGACGCCCGGCGAGAGCGCCACGTCGGCCTCGCGCACGACGTGCGAGCAGAACTCGACCGAGTCCATCTCGGCATAGGGCTCGGGGATGGGCGCCCAGACGAACATCGAGCCGCCCGGCTTCGGGATGTCCCACCCGATCCGCTTCAGCCCGTCGATCAGCGTGTCGCAGCGCGATTCGTAGATCTCCCGCACCTGATCGGGGAACTCCGGCGCCTCGTTGATGGTGACCGTCGCTGCGATCTGCACCGGTTGGAACATGCCGTAGTCGAGGTAGCTCTTCAGCTTGACCAGGGCCTGGACCACGTCGGCGTTCCCGAGCAGGAACGCCGACCGCCATCCGGCCATCTGGAACGACTTGGTCATCGAGTACAGCTCGACAGCGCACTCCTTCGCGCCCTCGGCCTGGAGGATGCTCGGTGGTTGGTGACCGTCGAACCCGATGTCGGCGTACGCGAAGTCGTTGACGACGACCATCTCGCGCTCGCGACAGAAGTCGACGACACGCTGCATGAAGTCGAGGTCGACCGTCGCTCCCGTCGGGTTGTGCGGGAACGACATGACCAGCACCTTCGGCTTCGGCCAACCGACGTCGTACGCGGTGTGCAACGAGTCCATGAAGTCCTCGGTGAACGTGTCCCGAGCGGTTGCGTCGGCGAGGAACCGCATCGGCACCTGGCGCAGGTCGGCCCCGGCGAACAGCGGACCGTAGATGTGGATCGGGTAGCTCGGCGACGGCACGATCGCAGCGTCGTCGTGATCGAGCAGTACCCACATCAGGTGGCTGAAGCCCTCCTTGGCACCGATCGTGTTGGTGATCTCCAGCTCGGGGTCGAGGTCGACGTCCCACTTGTTCTTGTAGTAGCCGGCGATCGCCTCGCGCAGCTTCGGGAGGCCGCGGCTCAGCGAGTACCGATGGTTCCGGCTGTTGTGGGCCGCCTCGGTCAGCTTGTCGACGGCGATCTGCGGCGACGCCATGTCGGGGTTGCCGAATCCGAGGTCGATCACATCGGCGCCTGCCTGCCGTGCCTCGATCTTCAGACCGTTGATGATCGAGAAGACGTAGGGGGGCAGGTTGTCGATGCGTCGGAACTGCATAGTGGACCCCCACGGTACCGAGGTGGGACGCTGCGGCACGGCCGCGTATCGTGCGTCCGATGGCACCGCCGCTGGCAGACGACTGCATCTTCATCACGATCGAGATCCCGCGCGGGAGCCGAAACAAGTACGAGATCGATCACGAGGACGACCGGGTGTACCTCGATCGTCGACTGTTCACGGCGATGACCTACCCGGCCGACTACGGCTACGTCGAGAACACCCTCGCCGGCGACGGCGACCCGCTCGATGCGCTGGTGCTGAACGAGGAACCCGTCTATCCCGGCGTGATCTGCCAGGCTCGGCCGGTCGCCGTGCTCTACATGCGCGACGAGGCCGGCGAGGACGCGAAGCTGATCTGCGTGCCGCCGCACGAACCCCGCTTCAACGCCGTGCACGACGTGGGCGACCTGCCGGCCAACCTGATCGCCGAGGTCGAACACTTCTTCGAGGTGTACAAGGCGCTGGAGCCCCACAAGCACTCCTCGGCCGCCGGCATCGGCGGTCGCGATGCCGCGTGGGACGAGATCCGCGCCGCACGCGCGAACTACCCCGGGCACTGACCCCGGCGGCCGGCCAGTCGCTCCATCACCGATGCTCGGCGTCGCGGACACCGGGCAGCAGCGCCGCTCCGACCGCTCCGGCGAGTGGACCCCACTCGGCGAACTCGATTCGCGGGAGCGGGCGGAGGTGCGGCTGGTACAGCAACTCCCGGTACCAGCGTGCGATCGGCTCCAGATAGAGTTCTGCGCCGGCGGCGAGGCCGCCGCCGAGCACGAACATCTCGGGGTCGAACGCGTTGGTCAGGTTCGACAGACCCAGGGCGACCCAGCGACCGAAGTCGTCGATGACCGCCTTCGCGTCGACGTCGCCGTCGAGCGCAGCCGCCATCACGTGCTCGCCGCGGACGTTCTGTGGATCGCCGCCGGCGTGGTCGACGACCGCTCGGAGACGATGGCCGGTCGCGGCTTCACGGGCCAACATCGCGAGGCCGGAGCCGCTGGCGTAACGCTCCCAACACCCGCGCCGACCACACGGGCACCGTGGACCGTGCGGGTCGACGACCATGTGGCCGTACTCGCCGGCGAACCCGTTCATGCCGCGCTGGACCGCACCGTTCGCGACCAGGCCGCCACCGATACCGGTCCCGAGCGTCACGAGCACCATGTTCTCGGTCCCCTGGGCCGCACCGAGCTGCCACTCGGCCACGGTGGCGCAGGTGGCGTCGTTGTCGACGGCGACCGGGGTACCGAGACGTCGTCCGAGGATCGGCCCGACCTCGAAGTCGGCGACGCCGTCGAGATTCGGTGCTGCCCGGAGCACGCCGTCGCGCGTCACGAGCCCGGGTACGCCGACACCGAGGCTGCCGTCGTAGCCGAGGTCGGTGGCGAGCGCGACCAGCGTGTCGATCAAGGGTTCGAGGCTGTCGTCGCCACGAGGGGTGGGGCGTTTGTCTTCGGCGACCACACGTCCGTCGACGTCGAGCGCAACGCCGAGTGCCTTGGTGCCGCCGACGTCGATGCCGACGCGCCGCACCGACGCGGTCGTCACGCCTCCGCTCGGACCTTCAGCTCGCGCACGGTGTTCAGGATGCGAACCTCGGCACGGCGCTTGACGAAGCCCGGCAGCGGGACGACGAGATCGATCGCGAGGTCGTAGCGGACCTCGGTCCGGCCACCGTCGGTCGGGATGAACGTGAACGCGCCGTCGATCGACCGCTGGATGTCGCCTCGGATCATGGACCAGCCGAGCACCTTCGGGTCGTCGCCGTATCGGTACCGGAGTGTGTAGTGCGTGCTCCGACCGAGTGCGGACGCACGGAACTCGACCTGGGAGGGCCGACCGACGTCGTCTCGCGAATGGATGGTGACCGCTTTGATATCGCGGGCCCACTCCGGGTACCGCTCGAGATCGACGGCCACGTTCCACACGTCGTCGGGTGAGGCGTCGATGATGATCGTCTCGGTTGCGGTCTCAGCCATGGTCCTCATTCTTGCCGATGGAGGGTGAACCCGACGGGACATCCCCATCGGGCTTCGGGTCGTCGCGGCTCGACCACGGCGTGACCGCAGTGTCACCACGCTCGTCGAACCGACCGTGGAACGCCGCCCACAGCCCGTTGAGGCCGAAGCCGAATACGGGGACGAGCACACCGAGCGCCAGCGACGTGCCCGGCGAGCCGTCGGGCTGATTGGGGCGGGCGAGCGCCGTCGCCAGCCCGACGACGGTCTGGGTGGCCAGCAGCGAGAGCATCAGACGCCGAACCGGCGCCGGCGCGACGCCGCCGGCGAGGAGGTAGAGCTGGGTGACGGCGACCTGCTCGCCGCGGCTCCGCTGCACGGCGTTCCAGAACGACCAGAGGAACGCCGCGATGCCGACGAGGAACAGCGCGAGTGCGGTCACGGCAGCGATCCACTGCGGTCCGCTGGTGAAGAGCATCGCCGCAGCGACGGCGGTTGCCACGAACACGAGCGTGCCGGCGATGTCGAGTCGAACGATCAGCTCACCGCCGTCGGACTCGCGGGCGCCTCGCCGTGCCATGCGGCGCAACCTATCGGCGCGCACGGCCTGGTCAGTCGTAGACGCCGAGCGACGCACCGAGCCGGCGAGCGAGGACGTCGTAGGCGAAGTCGGACTCCGCCCGCTGGCGCGATCGTGTGCCCATTCGGCGCCGGAGGTCGTCGTCGTCGAGCAGGGTCTCGAACGCGTCGGCAACCTCCTGCACATCCTCCGGATCGCCGATGACGAGGCCCGTCTCGCCGTCGGCGACCGCCTCGGCAGCGCCGCCGGAGTCACCGGCCACCTGCGGCACGCCGCACGCCGCTGCCTCGATGAACACGATGCCGAAGCCCTCCTGCTCGAGACCTCCCCACCGGTTGCGGCACAGCATGGTGAACACGTCGCCGAGGCCGAACAGCAACGGGAGTTCGTCGTTCGTGACCCGGCCGGTGAAGTGGACCGGTGCGTCGAGTTCGTCCGCGAGTCGACGCAACCGGTCGTCCTCGCGGCCGCCCCCGCCGATGACGAGCAGCAGATCGGGGTGGCGGTGGTTGATCCGGTTGACGGCTCGGATCGCCGTGTCGAAGCCCTTGCGCGGCACGAGGCGCGACACGGCGGTGATGACCTTTGCGTCGACGGGGATCCCGAAGTGTTCCCGGGCCGATCGGCGCTGGTCGGGGTCGAGCGGCACGAATCGGGTCGGATCGACACCGCACGGCACCAACGTGGTCGGCAGCTCCGTGCCGGCGGCGTGGCTCGCCTCCGCCGCGGGGTATCCACCGGCTGCGATGACCTGTCGAGCGCGCCGGAGGGTGTAGCCGAGAAGTTGTCTGGAGCCGGGCAGCCGACCCGGGATCGTGACCTCGGCACCGTGCAGCACGAGGTCGTACGGCTGGCGCAGCGAGGGGCCGACGAGGCCGAGCGGCACGGCGGGGTCCAGGACGACGAGGTCCGCACCGAAGTCGGCAGCGAGTTCGTCGATCCGCCGAACCATCCACGGATGCGGCAGCAGCGCCGGCTCGCGGACACGTTCGATCCGGTAGGGCTCGGCGGCGTCGAACTCTTGGGCACCCTCGTACGGACTCGTCAGCACCGCGAACTTGTCGCTCGGCAACCGTCGCCACCACTCCCAGAGCAGGGTCTGGATGCCACCGATCTTCGGCGGGTAGTCGTTCGTGACGAGCAGGTGTTTCATCGCGGCGGCGGTGCGTTCCCGGTGCGGCGCCGTGCGAGTTGATCCGCCGCCCAGGCGGCATGCTCGGCGAGAATCGGGTCGTCGGCGGAACGGTAGCGGTCGAGCAGTCTCGCAGCGGTGTCGCTGCCGGGATCGGCGACGTTGCCGAGCACGACGAGGGCGTTGCGTCGGAGCCACCTCATGTCGCGATCGGCGATGTACCACCGGCCGTGTCGTTCCTCGATCGCGTCGTCGCTCGCCTCCAAGAGCCAGGCGAGGTCGGCCCAGGCGATTGCGTCGTCGGTCAATTCGATCGTGTTCCGGCGACCGAGCCGAACCGAGATCGGGCAGACGTCCTGGCAGTCGTCGCATCCGTAGATGCGGTCGCCGATCGCCTCGCGGTACTCGACCGGGATCGACCCCGGCTTCTGCAGGATCCAGGACAGACAGCGGGCACCGTCGATCACACCCGGCTCGATGATCGCGCCGGTCGGGCACCCGTCGACGCACCGGACGCACGATCCGCACCCGTCGTCGACGCGTGTGGCGATCGGTGCGTACTCGGCGGTGGTGACGAGGCAACCGAGCACGAAGAAGCTCCCGGCGCCCGGCAGCAGCAGGTTGGCGTTCTTGCCGTACCAGCCGAGACCCGCCCGATGTGCGATCGCACGGTCGACCATCGAGTTGTCATCGGCATAGGCCACCGCTCGGTGGCCGGCGGCCTTGATCTGCGCACCGACGGTGCGGAGGGCTGCCCGAAGCGGTGCGTAGTGGTCGACCCATGCGTAGCGACCGACCCGTGCCTGTGGGCCGGTTGGTCGCTCGGGGTCGGTCTCGGTGAGGTACGGCCGCGCGGCGACGATGACCGACCGGGCTTCGGGCATCGACGCCCGAGGGTCGGTGGAGCGGTCGGGGTTCTTGTAGGTGAACCGCATGCCGTCGTGGAGGCCGCGTGCGGCGCGGTCGTGGAGCGCCTGACGGGCGTCGGCGAGGACGTCGGCGGTCGTGACGCCGACATGGTCGATGCCCGCTGCGGACAGTTCGGCCACGATCTCGTCGATCGTCGGCAACGGGGGTCGAGGCCGGGGCGCCACGCTGTGAGCGTACGAGCCCCGGCCCTCACCGGCTCGGAAGGCTGCGACCGCCTCACCCGGCCTGGACCGGTGGGGCGGACGGGTTCAGCGGGCCACCGCAGCGAGGTCGGACTCGAACTCGCTGCGCGCGACCCAGGCGGGCGGGTCGTCGAGCAGGCCGACCCTGTCGAGCAGGGCGATCGCGCGCACGACGTCGCTGTCGGCCTCGACGTCGTCGGGCACCGCACCGACGCCGCGATCGCCAGCCGATCCATCGACGATCCGAAGGCCGGTCGAGACGAACTCGATCGGGCCGGCGTCGTTCGCCAACAGGTGCGTCACGAGGCAGTCGCCACAGGCCGTGGTGTTCACCGCCAGGCACGTGTGGCAGTCGACGTGGATCGACGGTGCGTGCCCCGCTCCGTCGTGGTGCGGGTGGTCGAAATCGCTCATGGCGAGATGATGCGCAGAGGGCTGTCACAGCGTGTGCTCACCACCGACAGAGGGCACCACACACCGACGGCACAGACGCCGACAGCACAGACGCCGACAGCAACAGACGCCGACGGCAACAGACGCCGACAGCGACAGACGCCGACGGCAACAGACGCCGTCAGACATCGTCGTCGGTGCACGGGCGGGCGGCCGCAACGTCGACGTCGAACGTCAGGTCGAACGACGTCTCGCCATCGGACACCAACCCCGAGTACCCGAGTGCCGTGCCGTCGGCGAACAGCTGACCGCTCGAATCGGTGAGCTCCAACTGGGGTCCGAGCAGGTTCTCGGCCGTCCGCAGCGTGAGGGTGTGGGTACCGTCACCGTTCGACGTCGCGAGCATCCGACCGCGTTCGGTCAACATCGCCACCACCCTGCCGTCGACCGCAGGATCGTCGTCGGCGCACACCGCGAGTACGGCGCGAGTGTGCGGGAATGCGAACTGACCCGGCTCGTTCGTCACCACGACCTCGTCGCAGCCGCGCGCCGCCTCCGGCAGCGGATTGACGACCACGTCGATCAGCCCACCGTCGGGCTGCTCGAACGTCGCCGCGAACGCGCCGTCGGTACTGGCGTCGGCGGCCGACACCTGACGCAGCCCGGCAGCACCGGGTCCGTCGACCCGCACACCGTCGATCCCCGTCGCGGTGTACCACCGCTCGACGACCTGCTCGCGTTCGCCGTCCGGACTGAACACGTGTGCGGACACGATGTCGTCGTCGCTGTTCGGGGCGAGCGGCCGAAGGCCGACGCAACTGCTGAGGAGCGGGAACTCGCTGTCACCGACACGGATCGCACCGACCGGCGGCAGGTCGACCTCGATCGACGGTGGCTGCGCCTCCGCCTCCGCTGCCTCCGCCGCGGCCTCCGCATCGCCGATCGGATCGACGACCGCACCCGGGTCCGCACCACCGTCGTCCGATGCAGC
>JBCBDK010000125.1:2146-8621 GCA_038529675.1 Actinomycetota bacterium | reverse complement strand
ATCGAACGGATAACGACCCTTCGCCGGAGTACCGAGTTGCTCGAGCGGCAGGCTGAGGATGTCCTCGGAGGAGATGTCGATGTAGTGATCCTTGAACTCGAGGTACACAGGTCGCCCGTTGTCGGTCCCAGGCGCAGCATCAGGTGGCGGCCAGACGATCGGATCACTGCCCGTTGCGTTCGCCGTTCGGACGACGTGTTCGGTGCACTCGATACAACTCCTGGGAACCCAGGTGAGATGCTCTGTCGATCGCGGCTTGGTTTCGATCTTCGAGTCGTTCGGGATGTGTGGAAGCTCGGGCCGATCCACGAAGACATCGCCGTCGACGCCCACGACCTTGACCTTGCCGTTCTCGTCGACCTTGAGATCGCCATTCGCGTCGGTCTCGAGGATCCGCCCCGCCGGGTCGATGAACCGATCATCCTTGTCGACCACTGCGACGCCGTTCACGTCGAGGAGATTCCCAGCTCTGTCGCTGTTGAAGTGCTCGTTGGTGTCGTCGACAGCGCGCTGGGTGTTCGAGTCGAGCCTCTGGTATCGCTCGCCGTCACGGTCCACGGACTCGAAAAAGCCATCCTGTGGCCACGGCCGCTGCGAGGAACCCTCGTGTCGCGTCTGACTCGGTCGGCTGGACCGCCTCGGCCGACGACCGTCCTCCGGCGCAGACGCCTCCGACCAGCGATTGGTGGGAGCGGCATCGTCCGGCCGGAGTCGGGAGCGCGAACCCGTGGGCCCTGACCCACTGACAGGTGCGGCGGGTCGAGTGCGGTCGTGCCGGTCGACCCGGCCGGTCGAGCGGGCCGGTGGTGGTGTCCCCTCGTTCCGAGCGGCGGGTCCCGCCCCCGCCGGGTTGGTGCCGCCGGGGGGCGCAACCGCTCCTCCGACGGGCACCGGTCCGGCGACGCCGGGCGCCGGTGTGGGCGCTGCGCCCGGTGTGCCGGACGTCGCCGACGATGGGCTCGGCGTCGACGACGACGTCGGTGCTGCCGCGCTCGCGGCGGGAGCGTGCGGCACGGTCGATGGTGCGCCGGAGCCAGGTCGACCGGTCGGTTCGGCCGGGGCCGGGCCGTGTTGCAGTGTCGTCTGGCTCGGTCCGGTCGGTTCCGCAGGACTCGGTCGCTCGGCGGCCTGCGGATCGGTCGGTCGAGCGGTGGTGCTCTGGGGATCGGTCGGTCGAGCGGTGGTGCTCTGGGGATCGGTCGGTCGAGCGGTGTTCGATGACGGGCCGCTCGTCGGCGACGCCGCAGCCGGAGGCGCACCGTGCGCGGCGGGGACCGGATCGGCAGTCGTCGGCGCTGCGTCGGCATCCGCCCCGGTTCGATCACTCGTCGGCGTCTCGGGCTGCGTCGAGCCGTGAGGGCCCGGCCCGGTTCGTGGCGCATCGGGCTGCGTAGTGGCGGCGACGGGAGTCGCATCCCAGGGCGCGACGCCCGACGGGGCGTCCGCGGTGGGCGCCTGACCGCCGGCAGGTGCCTGGTCGCCGACTGCCGACGAGTCATCGCCGCTCGCCGTTGGGTTGCTCGGTGCCGGATCAGCCGCCGACGCGTCCGGCGGTGCAGCCTCGCCCGGCGTCGGGTCGGCCGGCGTCGGATCGCCCGGTTCGGCGTCGGGCGGCGTCGTGTCGGCCGGAGTCGGCGCGCCCGGTGCCGGATCGGTCGAAGCAGACTCGGTCGAAGCAGACTCGGTCGGTGCAGCATCAGCCGGTGCGGGATCGGCCGCCGACGGATCGGTCGATGCCGGGTCGGCCGCCGACGCACCAGCCGGAGCAGCATCGGTCGGCGCAGGATCGGTCGATCCCGGGTCGGCCGCTGCTCGATCGGCTGGTGCAGGATCAGTCGTTGTTGGATCAGTCGCGGTCGGGTCGGCCGGTGGCGGATCAGCCGGCGTTCCCGGCGCGCCGTCGACGGTCGACGGCGGGGTCCGGTCGCTGGCGCGATCGGTCGGTGGCTGATCGCCGTCGTCAGGATTGGCGTGGGTCGGACGCGGCGCTGCCGTCGTCGAGTCAGGCTCCGGGGCGTCACCCGAGGCGCCATCCGTCGGTCCGCCCGTCGTCGCCGGTTCATCGGCCGACGCGGCGTCGCCGGATGCATCGTCGGGGGCGACGTCACCAGCAGACCCGGCATCGCCGCCTCCGCGTTCGGACACGGAATCGCCCATCGGCGCGGGGCCGGTGGGTGACGGGTCCGACGCGTCCGACTCGGTCGGGACGGCATCGACAGGGTCGTCCGATCCCAGGCGCTCGGCGAGGCCCGATGGCGGTTGGTCGCCGGCCGCCCCCGGCGCATCGCTGCCCTCCGATGCCGCATCGTCGGAGGGGCCCGTCGGTGTGGGGGCAGGAGCCTCCGTGGTCGGTTGCGGTTCGGACGGGCCCCGCTCCGGGGCCGGCCCGGTCGACGCATTCGTCTCGGTGGTGTCGATCGGTCGGTGAGCACCGTCCCGATCGGGCGTCGGCAGGTCGCTGCTCGAGGACGGCGCCGGCGATTCGGTGTCGGGCTCGACGTCGGCGCGGCGGTCGTGCTGGCCCGAGCCGCCGGGCGCGTCACCGGCATGCTCTCCGTCGCCGGCCGGCGCGGCCGGTGGTCGGTCAGCTCCTGGGGAGTGGTCCGGCCCGTCGGACGGCGCGGGGTCACTCGTCGCGTCGGTATCGCCCGACGGAGCGCCGCCGCGAGGCCGGGCGGACTCGTGGCGGACGTCGGCGCCATCGGGGGCCCGTTCTCCCGGGTCGGTGCCGCCGGTCGCCGACTCGTCGGGCGTGCTCCCAGCCTCGCCGGTCGGAGTGCTGCTCGAATCGCCGCTCGGAGCACCACCGCTGCTCGTCCGACGTGCAGCCGGCGGATCTGCCGGCGAGCCGTCACCGGTGCCGACTCCCGGGCCGCCTGACCCACTGCTCGCGGGCGCGCTGTCGGTCGGGTCCCCGCTGCCGGCTGCGTCACCGGCTGCGTCATCGGCTGCGTCACCGGAGTGGTCGCCGCTCCCCGCCCCGTCGGGCGGCGATGCACTCGACTCACCACCGGCACCGCCCACATCACCCGTCCCGCGGGATGACGCTGCGTCCGGCTCCCCGCCCGTGCCCGTGCTCGAGCCGTCTGCGTCGCCGGGCGACGCGGTCCCAGCGGAACCGGAGGCGTCGTCCGGATCGGCGTCGTCGACGACACCGTCGACCACCGACGAGCCACCGTCGACCGAATCGGCGTCGCGTGTGCCGCCCGCGCCTGCCCCACCGCCACCTCCGCCGCCGTCCAACCCACCCGACGCGCCGTCGATGCCGCCCGACGTCGCCGACTGCCACGTCGCACCCCACGTCCCGTCTTCGGCGAGCGTCGACACGCCGTCGCTGAGGTATCCCTCGGCGGCACCTTCGGCTGCGCCGTACGCGACCTCGCCCGCCGTGCGCGCTGCCGACCGTGCGGTCGACCGACCGCCTGCGCGTCCCGCGGCGCTTCCGGCCGAGCGACCTGCGGATCGACCCGCTGACCGGCCGGCGGTTCGTCCCGCCGAGCGACCTGCCGATCGGCCGGCGGAGCGACCGATCGCCGAGCCGGCACGCCGGCCCAGGCCACCTGCGCCCCCGACGCCGAACCCGACCGCGCCGCCGATGGCGCCCGACACCATCGCACCCTTCGTGAGCTCGCTGTCCCACTCCTTGCGGGTGCCGTTGAGCAGCTGGACGGTCTGGATCACCGCGTCCATCCCGATCTCGGTGACCATGCCCATCAGGACGGCGACGACGAGCTGCTTCACGACCTGGATCGCGAACTGCCGGCCGGCCGCCATCAACGCCGGGACCGCCGCACCCGACGCCCCGAACGTCACCGCCATCATCCCGATCGCCCAGGCGATCTGGGCAGCCAGCATGATCAGCTGGGCGATGATCATCCACTTCGCGTACTGGACGCTCGTGCCCGTCTCGAACGTCGAGTTCCCGAGGTCGATACACGCTTGCGCGAACTCCTCGAGCATCGGTGGGTCGTCCAACAGCATGTTGACGACATCGAGGAACTCCTGCGACGCAACGCCCTCGAAGGTGCCCAGGATCGCCTCGGCGGAGTCGACGATCTCGTGCGCGAAGTCGAGGACGTCGTTGCCGGAGTCGATCCAGATCTGACCGAGTTCGAAGAGCTTGTCCTCGTCGGCCTCGGGCCACTCCATCCCGGCGAGCACACCGAAGACCTTGCGTACTTCTTCGGGGAGTTGGAGTCCCATGGATGGTCCCTTCGTGTTGTCGGCGGAACGGTCGCTGCGCAGCCGAGAGGGACTCGACGGCGCCCCTGCCGGCGTTGCGGCTGTCAGCGCTTCCACGATCGGCCGCGACGAACGTCACGGCGGTTCGTGGGGAATCGACGAGCCGACGACGATCACGGGAAGATCACGCGCGGGATCGGGACGTGTCGACGGGGCTTCGACCGGGTTCAGGCGAGGTCATTGCCGAGCCGGTCCGCGGCGTCGGCGGCCTCGAGCTCGGTCCGCTCGTAGTTGTCGGCCGTCGCTCGGACGCCGGTCGCAAGGTTGGCCAGGATCTCGCCGACCATCTCGAGGCCGTCGAGGATGTTGGTGCTCCCCTGGACGTATCCGCCTTGGCCGTCCTTGCCCTCGGCGAACCCCGTCCCGGTGTCGTCGGAGCCCCAACAGCCGTCGTACGGGGCGATGCGCGACCGCAACGCGTTGAGCGACCGCCGTACGTTCGCAGCGTCGCCGTCGAGGTCGCCGGCCTGACGCCGCATCTGCTGCGGCGTCGCCGCGAAGTGGCCGACGCCACCCATCATCGACTCCGTCGTCGGCGTTCGTCGAGGTCGGTCCGTGTGGTGCGATCGCCGTCCCAGTTTTCCGGCGAGATCGGATCGGTCGGGAGCAACTCACTCCAGTCGAAGTCACCCCGGACCACGTCGGCGGTGGACACACCGGGAAACGGCGACGGTGGCATCGACTGCAGCAGCTCGGCCTGGAACGCCTGTCGAGCCTCGTTCAGCGTCGCCACCAGCAGTGCGGCGAACTCTTGCGCGGGCATCGACTGGTGAGCGTTGCCGCGAATCGTGATCGAGGTCTTGTCGTCGGTGGCACCGACGGTCACCTCGACCTCGCGCTTCGGCGACTCCGCCGTCGCCGTCAGTTCGTTCATGGTCCGGTGCAGGTCGCTCAGGCTCTCGCGCTGCGCGCGATATGTCTCCTGGAGTTCCTCGATGCGGCCGTCGAAGTCGAAGGTCATGATGTGCTCCTGTCGAGTGGTGTCGGGTCCGGGCGGGCGCCGTTCAGCGCCCGATCACTTCGGGTGAGGCGTCGTCGTCGGTGGTCCAGAGATCGCGGTCCTCGAGGAGCCACGTCGACTGGTTCGCGCCGCCCTCCTTGCCGCCACCGCCCCCGGCGCCACGACCGCCCATCGGCATCATCGGCATGCCGCCACCCGGGCCGGCCGCAGCGCCGCCCGGCCCGGGCCCCACGCCGGCGCCCGGCGCCGATCCGCTCAGCCCACCGAGGGTGCCTGCGCTGCGCAGGCTCGCGAG
Source organism: Actinomycetota bacterium (assembly GCA_038529675.1). Lineage (GTDB taxonomy): Bacteria > Actinomycetota > Acidimicrobiia > Acidimicrobiales > Ilumatobacteraceae > Ilumatobacter_A. The sequence continues at coordinate 3,123 of JBCBDK010000125.1, read as the reverse complement.
ACCGCTCGGCGCACTGGATCCCGCACTGCCCGCACCGGCACTCGGCCCGAGCCCGCCGAGCCCGGCGGGCGCAGCTGCGACGTTGAGGCCGGTGGCGGCCGGGCCGCCACCGAGGCCACCGCCCGCGCCACCACCGAAGCCACCGAGCGGTCGCACCGGGCCGATGTCCGCCGACGGTGCGGTTCCTGGCTTGTAGTTCTCGAGGAACTCGGCCTGGGCCGGCGTGAGCTTCGGTGCAGGTTCGGGATCGTCGAGATCGAGACCGGTCGAGCCGAGACCGCCCGGCCGCCGCAGCGACGGTGTGATCGGCATGCCGAAGCGTTCGAGGTCGGCTTCGGAGACGGGAAGACCGTCCGGGCCGACGACGACACCGTCTCGAACACTGAGTCCGGGGATCGGTTTGCCGTTCGGGCCGAGCACGGTGCCGTTCGGACCGAGGCTGATGCCCCGCAGCGGTTGACCGTCCGGGCCGACGAGCGCGCCGTTGCCGTCGACGCGAGCACCGGGGAACGGCTCGACGCCGCCCCGCTTGATGTCGGTCCAGGATGCGGGCTCGCCGTTCGGGCCGATCAGCCGACCGTGTTCGTCGACGGTGAACCCGTCGAGCAATTCGCCGTTCGGGCCACGGACCGTGCCGTCCGGGTTGGCGGTGAGCCCGGCGAGCGGCGTGCCGTCCGGGCCGAGCACCGCACCGGGCGCTGTCGGAAGATCGGATCGGAGCGCAGCGAGGTCGGCCGGCGAGATCGGCTGACCGTTCTTCAACAGGTTGCCGTGCTCGTCGACCGAGAGCCCGGGGATGGGTCGCCCATCGAGTCCGCGGACCTTGCCGTCGGGCGTCACCGACAGCCCGTCGATTCGTTCGCCGTCGGGCCCGAAGACGGGCGCGCCCTCGCCGAGCGGCAGCTCTGCCTGGAGGGCGGTCAGGTCGGCCGGCGAGATCGGCTGACCGTTCTTCAACAGGTTGCCGTGCTCGTCGA
>JBCBDK010000125.1:0-2046 GCA_038529675.1 Actinomycetota bacterium | reverse complement strand
CCGAGAGCCCGGGGATCGGCTTACCGTCGAGTCCGCGGACCTTGCCGTCGGGCGTGACCATCAGACCCGGCACACGCTTGCCGTCGGGCCCGAGGACCGGCTTGCCGCCCGCCAGCGGAAGCCCGGCGCGCACGTCGGCGAGATCGGCGGGCGAGATCGGCTGACCGTTCTTGAGCAGGTTGCCGGCGGCATCGGTCGACAGGCCGGCGACGGGTCTGCCGTCGGCGTCGACGACCGAGCCGTTCGGGCCGGTGAACAGGCCGGGGACCGGTCGGCCATCGGGCCCGAGCACCGGCCCGCCTGCGCCCGGCGCGAGCCGGTTGAGTTCGGTCGGGGCGGCGATGCCGCCCGCGCCGGCTCCGGGGCCGCCGATCCCACCGGGCGTGGCGAGCCCTGCGATGCCCGGCGGCTTGGGCCCGCCGCCGGCACCAGCGCCGTCTGCGGATCCGCCGAACCCGGGAAGGCCCGCGACCGCCCCTGCCGTGGGCGGCCCGCCACCGGGTCCGCCCACGGCTCCTCCGTCCAGGGAGGGCACGGAGGCTTTGTTGAGCGAGGTGGGTGCCGGGCCACCATCGGTACCGGGACCCGACCCGACCGGATCGATGCCCGGCGTGTCGCCACCCGCGCCACCCGGGGGCGCCGACGAGACGTCGGACCCACCGAGCCCGCCCGGTCCGCTGACCGGCGGAATACCACCTTCGGCACCAGGCGGTGGCGGCGTCGACGACGCCGGTGGCGGTGGTGGTGGTGGCGGCGGCTGATCACCGGCGCCGGCGTCGGGGTCGTAGGACGTCGGAGCCACATCGGAGTACGTGATCCGCTGCGCCGACACCGAGTAGTCGGTTCCCACCGACTCCATCTCCGCACGGAGATCGTTGGTCATCATCTCTTCGGCCTCGGGAACGTCGGAGATGACGGCGGTGACGACGCCCGGCCGCGGGTTGCCCTCGTGATCGACCGACGGCACCGTGCCGGCGCCATGTCGGATCGCCTCGTTCGAGTAGTGGTTGACGATGTACGCCACGCGCGCCTGAGCGGTGGCCAGCCGGTTGCCGATCTCGTGGACCTGTGCCCAGACCGGTCGGGCCGCTCCGGAGACGCCGCCCGAGATCTGTTCGTGTTGTGCGCGGAGCTTGTCGTAGATCGACTCGACGGCGCCGTGGAACCCTGCGGCAGCGGGACCGCGCCACTCGTTCATGAGCTGCTCGGTCGCAAAGCGGACGTCGTTCATCATGTGGCCGTAGGTGTCCTGGATGTTCACCAGGTACTGCGCGCTGGTCCACATCGTCTCGGGGAGCGCCGACGTGTTGGGCGCCGTCCCGTTGTTCCCGGCGCCGCCGCTGACGGCCGCGAGGATCTGCATCCAGTCCCACCCGCCGTATTCGCCATCGGGTGGCACGAGTGCGCCATGTTCGGTTTCGTTCGAAGTTCCCATGAGTTCATGTCCTCCTCGTGGATCGCGGTGGGCGCAGCAGCGCCCGATCAGACGGGTCGCGGCGCCCGATCAGACGGGTCGCGAGCGCGCCCGGTCAGGTGGGCGGGATGGCGTCCTGGTTGGCGAAGTGGCCGAGCGCTTCACCGATGCCGTCGGCGAGCATCCGGGCGGCGTCTTCGCTGCCGCTCTCGGCGTTGTCGTACTCGCGGACGATGAAGTCGATCTTGTCGCACATCTTGACGAAGCCTTCGGACAGCTGGATGTGGTTGTTCGTGTAGGTCGACTTCATCGTGTTGACGAGCTCCTCGAACTGGGTCGCCTGTGTGAACAGGCCTGCCTTCGCCTGCAGGCGCTCGGCGTTCCACTGCATGTCGTCGAGATGCTGCTTGGTGTTTCGTCGCAGCGTCAGCGCGAACTGTTTGAGTGCTTCGGGGGCGTAGACGATCAACTCGTCCGACTCGATCGGACGGGTGAGCTCCCGATGTGGGTCCGTCGTCGGCTTCGGCTCTGTACGCGTCGCGCCGTCAGCCGATCCGGACAGTCCGTCATCGCTCACCCCTTCCGGGTCGGGCTCCGGTTCTGATTCCGGTTCTGGCTCGTCATCATCGTCG
>JBCBDK010000124.1:0-8642 GCA_038529675.1 Actinomycetota bacterium | reverse complement strand
CGCCATCGGTTGTCGAGTCGCGTCGATGAACGTGTCGTACCCTTCGTCGCTTGCGGATCCTGCTGATCGTCAACTCGTTCGCGTCGTCGGTGACGGCGCGCAACACGGTGATCGTGCACCGTCGGCTGTCCGAGGGGCGCCGGTCGAGCGTCGTGCCTGGTCGAGTGCGTCGACACGATGTCGAGGTCGTCGAGACCAACCGCCGCGGCCACGCCACCCGCTTCGCCCACGACGCCGCACGCCGAGGCTTCGACGTCGCCATCGGCTACGGCGGCGACGGCACACTCAACGAGGTCGCGACCGGCATCGCCGGGACCGACACGGCGCTCGGCGTGTTGCCCGGCGGTTCGACCAACGTGTTCGCCCGCACGCTCGGCATGCCGAACGATCCGATCAAGGCGGTCGAACACCTCGTGAGCGGCATCGACGCCACCGACATCAGACCGATCGGACTCGGCCAGGTCAACGGCCGCTACTTCTGCTTCCACACGGGCATCGGCTACGACGCCGCGGTCGTGCAGCGCGTCGAGCGACGCGGTTCGCTGAAGCGCTGGCTCGGGCATCCGCTGTTCATCCAGGCGGCAGTGTCGACGTGGTTGACCGGCTACGACCGAGGCACCCCTCACTTCCGGTTACGCAACGCCACGGGCCCGCTCGTCGACGACGGCTACTTCACCATCGTCCTCAACACGAACCCGTACACATATCTCGGCAACCGACCGCTCGATCTGTCGCCCGCCGCAGGGCTCGACCGGGGGCTCGTGGCGATCACCTTCACGACGATGAGCGCTCGAGCGATTCTGACGTCGCTCGCCGGCGCACTCCGCGGTGGCGGCGTCGAGCCGGCCGCTCACCTCGACCTCCGGACCGACCTGGACGAGCTGATCGTCGACCACGACGAACCCTTCCCGTACCAGCTCGACGGCGACGCGCTCGGCACGACGACCCGTCTCGAATTCCGGCATGCGCCCGACGCCGTCAGGCTGGTGTTCGCCCGGGATCCGAACTCGGCCACCAGCTCGGACTGAGCTCGACCGGATCGTCGCCGCGGCCCAGCACGCCGAGCGCCACGTCGGGCACGTCGGTGCACGCACCGTCGACGCCGACCTCGTCGAGACGCAGCAGGTCCGGCGGCTCGTTCGCCGTCCACACGTTGACGGTGAGCCCGGCCGCATGAGCGCCGTCGACGAACTCCGCGGTGGCCATCGGGTGCCATGGATGGATCGCCCGATGACCCGCCGACGCTGCACTCGCGATGAGTTCGTCGAGCGAGGGCATCGCCATCGTCAGCAGGGCGGTCGCGAACTCCGGTGCGACACGACGGCAGTGGTCGACGGTCTCGCTCGTGAAGGAGGAGATCAGGAACCGGTCGACCCAACTCCGCCCACGGGCCCGCATCGCGGCCAGGGTCGGCGGCACCATCGCCATCGTCGGATCGAAGCCACCCTCATCGGCGTGGTTCTTGATCTCGACGTTCACGAGCATCCGATCGCCACAGGCGTCGAGTACCTCGTCGAACGACGGCAGGTCGTCGAGCGCAGCCTGGGCCCCGGGCAGCACGTCGTGGTGGACGACGAGTCGCGACCCACCGCGACCGTCGGGCGCGAGCCGGACATCGAGCTCGACACCGTCGGCACCCAGACGGTCCGCTGTCTCGAAGGCCTCGGGCGTGTTCTCGGGGCTGACGGCGGACGCACCCCGGTGAGCGATCACGAGCACCGCTCGAGTCTCACAGATCCACCATCGGCTGGGCGACCCAACAGACGCGCGGCGAACAGACTCACGAACGAACAGTTGCGCGAGCAGGAGTCGGACGTCACACGGACACCTCTTGCAGGGTGCAAGCATCGCGCCTACTTTTCGGCCGGCCCCGGGGGTTGGGATCCCGGCGCAGACACACAACGACTGGACTGCCGTCGGCCCGCGCCGGCGGAGAGGGGAATCCGACGTGACGACACTGGTGACCAGCATCATGCTGGGAGAGGCGCCGAGCGACTGGCGGGACGAGGCACTCTGCCGTGACACCGATCCGTCGCTGTTCTTTCCGGTCGGGACGACCGGACAGGCGCTGGTCCAGATCGATCATGCCAAGCGGACCTGCGGCGAGTGCACGGTCCGGGCGGCCTGCCTCGACTTCGCGCTCGACACCAACCAGGACTCGGGCGTGTGGGGCGGCCTCACCGAGGAAGAGCGCAGGGTGATCCGGCGCAAGCGGGTCGCTGCCGCCCGCGAAGCTCGCCGCGTCGCCGGCTGAGCAGCCTCCGACCTCACCGCCGCCCGCTGCGAGCGGCAACGCCGAGGCTCAGTCCTCGGTGGTCTTCACGCTGAGTTCCACCACCGTGCCGCGCGTCGGACCGTCGGCGATCCCGACCCGATCCAGGTCGTCGGCCGTGGCCGGGCGCATCGAGATCGTGCCGTTCAGCTCGGTGGTGACCAGCGTCCGCACGATCGAGAGTCCGAGCCCGGGTGCACCCTCGAGGTCGAAACGTGAGTCGACGCCGCGACCGTTGTCGATGACGCGCAGGTCGAGGCGATCGCGACCGTGGGACAGCACGACGGCGACGTCGCCGCCGGCCGATCCCTCCGGGAAGCCGTGGTCGACGGCGTTCTGTAGCAATTCGGTGAGCACGACCGACAGCGGCGTCGCAGCATGGGCCGGCACACGCCCGCCCGAGCCGGACACCGCGAATCGGACCGGGCGGTCCGGCGACTGCAACCCCTCCTCGGCGAGGCGGAGCAGCGGCCGGACGATCTCGACGAACGCGATGTCGTCGCCCGGCTCGCGCGACAGCGCTTCGTGTACGAGCGCGATCGTTCGGATCCGTCGCACCGACTCGCCGACCGCCGCCTTGGCCTCCGGGCTCTCCAGGCGACGCGCCTGGAGACGCAGCAGCGAGGAGATCGTCTGCAGGTTGTTCTTCACCCGGTGATGGATCTCACGGATCGTCGCGTCCTTGGACAGCAGCAGCCGATCTCGCTTGCGCAGTTCGGTGACGTCGCGCACCAGCAACAGACCACCGGTCACCTTCGGCGTCGGCGGCTCGCCCTCCAGCAGCGGGACGCAACGCGCGAGCAACGTGACGTCGCCGCCCTGCTCGAACTCCTCGATCACCGGCTCGCGCTGTTCGAAGGCCTGGCGCGCAGGGCCGTCGTGGAACCCCAGTTCGGCGAGCCGCATGCCGACCGGGTTCGCCTGGATGCCCACCCGGTGGAGGGCGGAGTTCGCGTTGGGCGAGACGTACGTGACGGCGGCGTCGGCGTCGAGCACCATCAGGCCGTCGCCCACCCGCGGCGCGGCGCTTGAGTCGGCGACACGGCCCGGGAACGGGAACGTACCGGCCTGGATCATCCAGACGAAGCGGTCGAAGATCGTCGAATACCGCCGCTCGAGCTCACCTGCGAGTCGACCGGCACGCACGATCCACTCCTTCGTCAGCACGGCGATCACCCGCCCGTTGCGTTGCACCGGGATCGCGCTGATGCGCACCGCCGAGGCACCGCTCGGATCGCTCACACCGGTGACCGAGGACAACTCGACGTCGGCCTCGATGCGCTGGCCGGTCTCGAAGGCCTGGTCCATCAACGTCTCGCCGTTGCTCGCCCACATGCCGACGTGGTCGCCCGTGTACATCGTCTGGTTGGTCGCCGGGCGAACCTGATCGACCACCATCCACCTGCCCGACTGTGCCCGGATCTGCAGGAAGAGATCGGCGAAGCAGAGGTCGGACAGGAACGCCCACTCCGCCGCCAGTCGATTGAGGTGATCGATGTCGTCTCGATCGAGAACCGAGTGGGTGCGGGTGAGATCGGCGAGCGACGTCATCGTCACCGATTCTTGCCGATCCGCCGCCGTCGAACGGCGTCAACCGTGCCGCAGCGTGCGAGCGATGCCGTCGAGACCGACGAGATCGTGGATGTCGCCACTGGTCCAGGGGACCGAGATGACGGTGTCGGCGATCGACGAGAGGTCGTCGCGCCGATCCGACTCGCGGGCCGCCACCATCGACACGTCGTCGAACCGGGTCGCTGCCTTGGCCACCACGCGACGCAACCGGGCTGCTTCGACGTCGAGCGTGGCGGCGGCGTGTTCGAACGCAGCTGCGTTCGAGTCGTCGTCCACTGCCTCGGCGAGCACGAGTGCGGCCTCGGCCGCTGCAGCGTCGGCGAGGTGATCGGGAAGCACTCGATTGGCGACCACTGCACCGAGCGGCAGACGACGACGCTCGAGCTCGTCGACGAGGTACCGAGTCTCGTGCGCGGGAGCCGCCTCGAGGGTCGTCACGACGATGAACGAGGTACGCGGATCGGCGACGAGCGCCTCGACCTCGCGTGCACGGCGGACGAACCCGCGCTCCATCCGTTGGAACAGGATGAAGAAGTCGGCGATGTCCTGGAGGAACGTCGAGCCGAGGATCCGGTCGGCGATCTGCTGGAACGGCCGCGACGCAGCGCTGAACAGCTTCGAGCGGTACGGCACGGTCAGCCACTTCAGCAGCCGGCTCCCGAAGAAGTCCGCCATCCGACTCGGTGCGTCGAGGATCGACAGCGCGTTGCGCGACGGCGGCGTGTCGACGATCACGAGGTCGTACTCGCCGGTCGCGTGGAGGTCGTGGAGCTGCTCCATCGCGAGGTAGTCGTGACTGTGCACGAACCGGCTCGTCAGGTTCTCGTAGAGCGGGTTGGCGAGGACGGCATCGCGGGTTTCGGCGTCTGGCGCATGGCGGCGAATCAGCTCGTCCCAACCAGCCTTCGTGTCGAGCATCGCGACGTGGAGCTCGCCCCGCACATCGAGCCCGGCTGCCTCGAACGCTGCCGGCACGACCTCGGTCGGCACGTTCCCGATGCCGTCGAGACCGAGCGCCGAAGCGAGCCGTCGTGCCGGGTCGACCGTGACGACCAACACCTTGCGGTGCTGGCGCTGGACCGCAGCCACGCCGAGTGCAGCGGCGATCGTCGTCTTGCCGACCCCGCCCGAGCCGGTGACGAGGATCATCTCCCGGCTGGCGAGCAGCGGATCGAGGCCACTCATGACTCGGTTGCTCCCGGGCGGTCGACTCCGAGTTCGTCGGCGAGTTGCTCGGCGACCTGGCTGACGACGCGCCGGCCATGGGCCCGAGCGAACAGCTCGGCCACCGTGTACATCGGCAGGCCGTCGTCGGCCAGGTGACGCCGGAGTCGGTCGAGGTGGACCGCACCGGCCGACCGTCGTCGCTCGACGATGGTGGCCGCGTCGACCACACCGACCGCGCCGGGACCGCCGATCTCGACCAGGTCGTCGACCACCTCGTCGAGTCGTTCGACGATCGTGAGCTCGGCGCGGTTGTACACCGCCGGCAGCACGCGGTTGGCGACGACCGCGGTGGGAGCGGTGCCGGTGTCGCGACGCAGCCGTTCGAGCAGCTCGATGGTCTCGATCACCGGCATCTCCTCGGGCGTGGTCGTGACGACGACGCCTGTCCGGGTCGGGTCTTCGAGGATCTCGAGCATCCAGCGCGTCTGCTCGCGCACGAGCCCGACCTTGATCAGATCGGCGATTACGCGGGGCGCGGCGATCTGGCTGATCACGTGGCCCGTCGCCTCGGCATCGACCACGACGAGGTCGTAGCGGCGCTCGCGCACCTCGTGGGCGAGCTTGCCGACGGCGAGGATCTCCTTCACCCCTGGCGCCGCGTCGGCCACGAAGTCGAACGTCGACGCGAGCGGGCCGATGCGAGCCAGCAGTGGGATCTTCACGAACAGTCGGAGGTACTCGCGCAACGACTCCTCGGTGCTCATCGCCATCGCGTGGAGCCCGGGCGCGACCTCGTCGGGTTCGAAGGTGAGTTCGCCGACCTCGAAGGCCGTCGCGAGCGCGCCCTTGGCGTCCATCTCGCACACGAGGGTGCGCCGCCCGGATGCTGCCGCCACCTCGGCCACCGCAGCGGCGACCGTGGTCTTGCCCACCCCTCCCTTGCCGGTGACGAACACCAGGTCGAGGTCGAGCAGTGAGGTCATGTGGTGATCCGGACCTGCTCGGGCAGGTCGCAATGGATCAGTTGCCGAAGCCGATGCGGCGTGTGTCGTCGGGCGAACCGAGTTCGACGTAGGCGATCTTCGCCGCCGGAACGAACGACTCGTTCCCACGCTTGTCGATGATCGACAGCACGTCGCTCGCGCCGCCGAGCGCGGCTTCGATGCGCGCCTTCAGGTCGTCGCGGTCCGCGTCGTCGGCGAGCTCGATCGCCAGCTCGCGCGGTGCCTGGGTCACTCCGATGCGTACGTCCACCCGATGGACGCTACCCACCGGGGGATCGATCGCACCCGGTCGTGGTCGACGAGAACGGGGTGACTCCGACCCCGAACGTTCTCGAGAACGGGGTGACTCCGTCCCCGAACGTTCTTGAGTTGGCGGGAATCGTGGGGTGCTTGTCATTGACGCCATCGGTGCGGACCGGGAGGATGATCGACGTGCACCGTGTCGTCGTCCTCGCCCACCAAGGCGTGCAGTCGCTCGACGTCACCGGACCGACCGAGGTCTTCGGTGCGGCGAGTCAGCTCCTCACGCGCACCGGTCCGGGTGACCGTCGACGCGACAGCGGAGCTGCTGAGGGCTACGACGTACGCGTCGTCTCGCTCGACGGCGGGGTGGTGACGACCGAGAGCGCCGTCCGGCTCGACACCGACCGGGTCGCGTCGATACGCGGCCGGATCGACTCGCTCGTCGTGCCCGGCGGGCTGAGCGTCTGGCGCCACGGCGACGACGACCGCTTCCTCGCTGCGCTCCGACGCCTCGTCGCACGAACCGACCGACTGATCAGTATCTGCACCGGCGCGCAACTGCTCGCCGCGGCGGGCGCACTCGACGGCCACGTCGTCGCGACGCACTGGGCCCGTGCGGCGCGAATCGCAGCCGCCAACCCGACCGTCACCGTCGACGCCGACCCGATCTTCCTCCACTCCCCCGGCGGCGACGGTCCCGACGTGTGGTCGTCGGCGGGTGTCACCGCCGGGATCGACCTGTGCCTGGCGCTGGTCGAGCACGATCACGACACCGCCCTCGCCCAGGAGGTCGGGCGCTGGCTCGTGATGTATCTCCGACGACCGGGCGGGCAGTCACAGTTCGCCACGCCGACGTGGGTCCGCGAGGCCGAGCCCGGCCCGATTCGCGCCGCACAGGAGTCGGTGATCGCCGACCCCGGGGCCGACCACACCGTCGCCCGTCTCGCCGAACGAGTGGCGATGAGCGAGCGCCACTTCGTCCGACGGTTCGCCGACGAGGTCGGCACCCCGCCCGCTCGATTCGTGCGACTCGTCCGGGTCGACGCTGCACGTCACGAACTCGAGCGCTCCGGCGACACGGTCGACGCCGTCGCCCGCCGCTGCGGCTTCGGTTCGGCCGAGACGCTCCGACGCGCGATGCAACGCCATGTCGGTGTCAGCCCCGAGGCATACCGCCGTCGTTTCGCTCATCACCCCACCGACCGGTCAGCACACTGGGCGGCCCAGTCGTCCGGAAAGGACACCGCATGAACATCCGAACCGCCATCCCCCTGTTCCCGCAGTTCACTGCGCTCGACGGCATCGGCCCCTACGAGGTGCTGCAACGCATTCCCGACATCGAGATCACGTTCATCGGACACGAGCGCGGCGTCGTCCGATCGGACAACGGCATGCTCGGCATCGAGGTCGATGCGACGTTCGAGGACGTGGCCGACCCCGACCTGATCGTGTTTCCCGGCGGCCACGGCACGCGGGCGCTGATGACCGACGAGCGCGTGCTCGACTGGGTCCGGACCGCCCACGAGGGCACCCGCTTCACGACGTCGGTCTGCACCGGCTCGCTCGTCCTGGCCGCCGCCGGCCTGCTCGACGGCCTCACCGCCACCACCCACTGGGGTGCGCTCGACAAGCTCGGCGAGTGCGGTGCGGTGCCGACCGGCGACCGGGTGGTCGAACATCTCGATCAGCGGATCATCACCGCCGCCGGTGTGTCGAGCGGCATCGACATGGCGTTGCGGCTCGTCGAGATCATGTTCGACCGCACCGCCGCGGAAGCCAGCCAGCTGATGATCGAGTACGACCCCCAGCCGCCGTTCGACGCGGGCAGCACGACCAAGGCAGCCGACGCCGTGGTCGAACGCGTCGTCGAGTACGCACGACATCGAGTCTGAACGCAACGTTGTAATCATGTAATGAAGCTTCTACCGTGAGGGGATGAGTTCGCACGCCGACCCGTCCTCCATCCGTTCCTGGTTCTCCGCCCGCCTGCCCGACGAGTGGGCAGACCCGACGATCGACATCGACCGCGAAGAGATCACGGTCACCGTGACGGTCGCCGAGCCGTCACTGCCCGACGACGCGTCCGATGCCGACCGCGCCGAGGCGCTCGACGGTGCGACGTCGCGGTTCCGCGAGGACACCCGCGACCAACGCATCGCGATCGCCCGCGAGGCCGAGCACCGCTTCGACCGCAAGGTCGCGTGGGCGGTGACGATCGGCGGTTCGACCACGCTGTTCACCCACCTCGCCGTCCCGGTGATGACCCGCCTCCGCCAACCGGAGCGCATGGTGCTCGACACGCTCGTCGAGGCCAACATCGCCAGGTCTCGAGCCGATGCGGTCGCCTGGTGCGTCCGTCTCGTCGGTGTTCCGGCCGACGAGAC
>JBCBDK010000123.1:0-8657 GCA_038529675.1 Actinomycetota bacterium | reverse complement strand
CGTGCAACCGGCGGCGCTCGAACTGACCGACGTCCACGTCCGCCGCGACGGCACCGTGCTGCTCGGTCGGGTCGATCTCCGGGTCGAGCGCGACGAGCGGTGGGTGGTGCTCGGGCCCAACGGCTGCGGCAAGACCACGCTCATGCGGGTGATGGCGCTCTACGACCATCCGACCCGCGGATCGGTGGCCGTGCTCGGCGAGCACCTGGGCGCCACCGACGTCCGCGAACTGCGTCGCCGCGTCGGGTATGCGGCAGCCGCGCTCGCCGAACAGCTCCGACGAGATCTCCGAGCGAGCGACGTCGTGAAGACCGCCCGCTACGGCGCACTCGAACCCTGGTGGCATCGGTACATCCCCGACGACGAGGCGCGAGCCGAGGAGTGTCTGGCGACGCTCGGCGTGGCCCACCTTGCCGAGCGGCGGTTCGGGACGCTGTCGTCCGGTGAGCAGCAGCGCGTGCTCCTCGCCCGCACGCTCATGAACGACCCGGCGATCGTGCTGTTGGACGAGCCGTCGGCGCGCCTCGACCTCGGGGGGCGCGAGCAGCTCGTGTCGACGCTGTCCGACTTCGCCGATCGCGACGACGCGCCACCGTTCGTCATGGTCACCCACCATGTCGACGAGATCCCCGACGGTGTGACCCACCTGGCGCTGATGCGTGACGGCGGAGTACTCACGTCGGGCCCGATCGACGATGCCTTGAACGGTGAGTCGCTCAGCGAGTGCTTCGGGTTGCCGCTCCAGCTCGAACGGCGGGCCGACGGCCGCTGGTCGGCCTGGTCACCCCGGCGCTGACACGAGCCCGAGGAGGTTAACGCTGGCCTCGGCGATCTGCGCGTCGAGCACCCGCTCGAGGACCGGGCCGCCCCAGAGTCGGCCGCCGTAGTGCAGGCTCATCCGCAGCCGGCACTGCGCTGCGTCGATCGACTCGATCTCGGAGTCGAGGCGCCACATCGCATGGTCGCGGCCGTCGACCTCGTCGCGCTCGAACACCGCTCGTTCCCCGTCGACGTGTGCGGTCCGAATCATCCGGAGCCGTTTGGAGCGCGTGAACGGACCGACCTGGGCCTGCAGGACGACCGACCAGGCGGGCGCGTCGGTCGATCCACCCCCTGGTGCTTCGTCGGCGATGCGATCGACCTCGGCGATCAGCGGCATCCACGCCGGGTACTCGTCGAGGTCGGCGACGTACGCGAACACGCGGTCGGCGCTCGCCGGGACGGTCAGCTCACGGACCAGGTCCATCGCGGTCGTTCAGGTCAGGACTGGCGTTCGCCCTGGAACGCTCGTGACAGCAGGGGGCTGCGAGCGGCCAGGAGCCCGTCGAGGTCGTCGTCGGTGTCGAAGATCGGCATCCACGGGGTCACCTGCGACTCATCGTCGGCCGACTCATGGTCGCTCGACCCATCGTGGGCGACAGCGGGCGGATCGTGCTGCTGATCGGCTCCCTCGACTCCGAGTGCGAGCTGTTCGTGCTCGGCGACCCGGTTGCGGCGCCGGCTGCGGGGCCGGGGCGTGCCGCGGGTGTCGTCGTCCGGCGGGCGGAAGAGGTGCAGGTCGGGGTCGCGCAGATCGTCGAGCGTCCAACTACGGGGGACGATCATCGAGTCGGCGTGACGGCGACAGAGCACACCGTGCTCCTGCGAGCCCGAGTCGCGCAGGACATCGAGCCAGAAGACCAGGTCTTCCGGGCGCATCCCGTAGGCGACCGACGCCGGATCCGAACATCCGGGTCGTTCGCACAGCCGCTCCACGTGCTCGACCCTAGTGGCCACCGGTGCGACGAATGAGTAACCGGATCGCAGCGGTGAGCAACGGTGGTTCGGGCGACCGTTCATACCGTCGCCTCATGCTCGATCTGCTCGACATCAGCGGCCTCGACCCCGACGTCCGATTCGATCCCGTTCCGCTCCGGTCCGCACGCTGCGGCGACGGCAACGGGACGCTGGCGCACCTGTTCTTCAGCGACGACGACCTCGATGTCGCCCGGGCCAAGAAGATCTGCAGCACCTGTCTGCTGCGTGAGTCGTGCCTCGAGGGAGCGCTCGAGCGCCGAGAGGCCTACGGCGTGTGGGGCGGACAGTTGCTGATCGACGGTGAGCCGGTGCGTTTCGCCCGACGCCGTGGCCGCCCGGCGGCACACCGCATCGAGTTCGTCGACGACGAGGTCCCGGTCCCCGACCACCTGGTCGCCTGAGAACGCTGCGAGCCGATCGCGCCGGTTCGGCGTGCGGGCTGGGCCAGGACGTGGGACGGGCGACTTCGTTCGGTCAGACTGACGCCGTGCGACGGTATCCCGCTCCGATCCTCCTCGTCGACGACGTGATCGACGAGCCGTTGCGGCAACAACTGTTCGGTGCGTTCGAGGCGGGCCCGACGTTCGAGTCGCCGATGCCGACGACCGATGGCGGGCTCGAGCCCGATCCGTCCACCAAGGTTCGGACCGACTTCGTGCTCGACGGCGACCTGCTCGAGGAGGTCGCCTATGCGTTGCACGAGCGGCTCCTCCCGGCGCTCGAACACGGCTTCTCCTTCCAGGCGATGACGTTCGAACAGATCAAGATGGTCGCCTACCCCGTCGGCGGCCACTTCCACGCCCACCGCGACGTCGTCGGGCCCGACACCGCGCACCGTCGGTTCGCCGTGACGATCAACCTCGACGACGGCTATTCGGGCGGCGGCCTGCGCTTCTGCGAGTTCCAACCGACCGAATTCGTGCCGGCGCCGGGTGCCGCGATCGCATTCTCGTGCGCCCTGCTCCACGAGGTTCTGCCCGTGACGGCCGGACGACGGCACGCCCTGATCACGTTCCTGTCCTGACTCGGCCCCGAGCGGCAGATTCGCCGCTCAATGGGCTCTGCTCAGCGAGCGTCGCCGCCACATTCTGACGGGGACTGGGTGCACCGCTCTTCCTCCAGCGCTCGGGCAACAAGGTCGGCGAGGCCCAGCGGTGCGGCGTCGGCGAGGAGTTGCTCGCGATCGATCCGACCGGCCTGCACTCGCAGAATCGACAGGACATCTCGCAACTGGCGCTCCGAGACCATCAGGTCACGGCCAAGCCGCAGCGCGAGGACCCGAAGCCGCACCTCGTGCTCGTCGGCAGCCGGGTGGCGCTGTCGGACACCTACTTCGGCGAGCTGCTCGCACGAGTCGTTCAGCTCGGCGACTCGCTCGAACCGATCCCACGCAGACATCACTCGCCACCGATCCGTGACCGCAGCCAACACTTCAGGAGGTGTGTCGAGGACGGCAGGCGACCTCACCGATTCGAGCCTAGCCACGTCGTTGAATCGGGGAGGGCGATCGCAACTTCTCGACGAGCGGCCTCGCTGGGCCTGCGCCACAGCCGCGAGGTGGCGGGACTTCGAGTGGCGGCTCGTCGGCAATTGACGGGCTCCGAAGTGGGCGTAACAGGATTCGAACCTGTGACCTCTGCCGTGTGAAGGCAGCGCTCTAACCAACTGAGCTATACGCCCGCAGGCCGGGATGCTATCGGCGCGATGGCGCCGGCCACCCTGGTCGTCGGGCCCGGTTGTCGGACAGCCCTCGTCGTTCGTCAGCGTTGTTCGAGGCAGACGTTGCCCATGCCTTGACGGTCTCGGTGCTCCAGATAGCCGTTGCGGCAATCCCGGTCGAACGGGATCAACGCCTGGACGACGAGGTCACCGGCGCCGTCGTCCGAGCACGGCACTTCCTGGGCTCGACCGTCCGGGAGGATCGCCGCACAATCGCCCACTCGCATGATGTTGTCCACGGCCGGCTCCTGGGCCGAGTCGGTGAACTGAGCGAGCACCACGATCGCCCCGATCAACGCAACGGCGCAGACGGCGATCGTCCGCCATGGCACCCGGATCGGACGCTGCGACTCGCGCAGGCGCCACGCATAGTCGTCGTCGTGGTCGTCGAGCCGACGGGTTCGCCCACCGGGCTCTCCAACGGACGTCGATCCGGTCGTCCGCAGACTGCCCGGGCCGCCACCCGTACCGCCGTTGCGGAGTTCGGCGTCGTAAACGGCTCGGCGCACCGGGTCGGACAGCACGCGATACGCCTCGTTCACCTCGGGCATCCGGTCGGCACCGGCCGCGCTGCCGAGCTGACGGTCGGGGTGATACTCCCTCGCGAGTCGTCGGTACGCCTCACGGATCGAGTCCGCCGACGCGTCCGCGGGCACGCTGAGCGTGACGTAGTGCGATCGACGTGGCCGGACGGAAGTCACCGGCGGTGAACGCTACGGGAGGTCGACGACATCGCCTCGACGCAGCGCCGGTCTGGGCGAGCTCGGGTTCGGCACAACCGCCGCTCGATCACGCGACGATCGAGCGGAGCACCAGCCGACTCTCGGTCGATGCCACAGCCGGATCCGCCCGCACCCACCGCACGAACGCGTCGAGCCCGGCAGTGCCCCGGCACTCGACCTGGACGCTGTAGTCGGCAGACCCGGTGACATAGCCGGCGAACACGACCTCGTCGCGCGCTGCGAGCCGTTGCTCGAACTCGTCGGCTTCGTCGCCGGGCACCAGGCTGACGTCGACGACCGCACGCGTGCTCCGACCAATCGCATCCGGCGCCACCTGCGCTGCATAGCCGAGGATCACGCCCTGCGACTCGAGTCGACGGACGCGCTCGGCGACCGAGCTGGGCGCAAGGAACACCCGATCGGCCAGCTCGCGCCAGCTGATCCGACCGTTCCGACGGAGCTCACCGATGATTCGAGCGTCGACGGCATCCAACTCCGATGTTTCCACGCCGCCGACCGTATCGCACCGACGAAGACCGTCGAATCGGCGGATCGACGAAGAGGATGATCGCCTCCATGACCACCGCTCCTGCGATCACGACCGTCGGCGTTCCGCGCGAGGTCAAGAACTCCGAGCACCGGGTCGCCATGACACCCGACGGCGTCCGCGAGTTCCAACAGGCCGGCATCGACGTCATCGTCGAGACGGGCGCGGGCGAGGGCGCGTCGATCTTCGATACCGACTACGAAGCGGTCGGCGCCACGATCGTCCCGACCGCCACCGACGCCTGGGCGCAGGAGATGGTCGTCAAGGTGAAAGAGCCCAAGCCGGAGGAGTTCGTCCATCTGCGAGACGACCTGACGCTGTTCACGTACCTCCACCTCGCCGCCTATCCCGAGGTCGCCGCTGCGCTGCTCGAGGCGGGCACGACCGGCGTCGCCTACGAGACGGTCGAAACCGCGGACGGCAGCCTGCCCCTGCTCGCCCCGATGAGCGAGGTCGCCGGCCGTTTAGCACCGCAGATGGGTGCCCACTTCCTCGAACGCCACAACGGTGGTCGCGGCGTGCTGATGGGTGGCTCGCCCGGCGTGCAGCCGGCGAAGGTCGTCGTCCTCGGTGCGGGCAACGTGGGGTGGAATGCCGCCTGGATCGCCGCCGGCATGGAGGCTGAGGTCATCCTGATCGACAAGGACCTCGATCGGCTCCGGTTCGTCGACCAGATCCACAAGGGCCGGATCATGACCTCGGCGTCGAACCGCGGAGCGATCGAGCGAGCGATCGTGCAGGCCGACCTCGTGATCGGCGCCGTGCTCGTGGCCGGCGGCCGTGCCCCGGTCGTCGTTCCCGAGGAGTTGGTCGAGGGCATGAAGCCGCGTGCGGTGATCGTCGACGTCGCCGTCGACCAGGGCGGCTGCATCGCCACGACGCGAGAGACCACACACGAGGAGCCGACCTACGTCGAGCACGGCATCGTCCACTACGCCGTCGGCAACATGCCGGGCGCCGTGCCGCACACGAGCACCTATGCGCTGACGAACGCAACGCTCCCCTACCAGCTCGAGGTCGCCAGGCACGGTGCGCTCGGAGCCGCCCGGCTCGACCCCTCGATCAAGGGTGGCCTCAACACCGTCGGCGGCTCGTACGCCAACGACGTCGTCGCTGCGTCACTCGGCGCGACCGCCATCGACGCGCTCGCCTGACATCACGTCTGGGGTCGGACCCCACACGTGATGGTGATCCCCATGTGTGTCAGACACACGTGGGGACGGTGTCTGACACACGTGGGGACGTCTGGTCAGCCGAGCCGACACATCGCTAGCGTTCGCACATGGTGACCAACGCGTTCGATCTCGATGTGCCGACGATCGAACCGTCGGTCGAGATGGACCGATCGGCGCGGACCGAGCGCTACCGCGGCCTCGTCGCCGACGGCCACTGGTTGGTCCGCACGCTGATCGGCTTCGCCGTCATCAGCTACGACGACGTCACCGGCATCCTGCGCGACAAGCGCTGGCACAACGCCATCGCGAAGCTGCCGGAGATGATGGGGATCACCGACCCCGAGATCCTCGAGAACCGTCGCCGCTCGATCATCACGTCCGAGGGCGACGAACACACCCGACTTCGGCGCCTCGTCGCGCAGTCGTTCTCGCCCCGTGCCGCCGACCGGCTCCGCCCGGCGATGCGGCGCGTCGTGAACGACTTGATCGACCCGGTTGCCGAGGCGGGCCGGGCCGACCTCGTTGCCGACATCAGCGAGCCGTATCCGATCCCGATCATCTGCGAGTTGCTCGGGGCGCCCGACGAGGACTGGCGCGACTTCTCCCGCTGGGCCGAAGCGGTGCTGGCGATCTTCAACGGAACGGTCAACGACGAACTCGAGCGCATCAAGCAGGCCCAGCGAGAGCTCGACGAGTACACGATGCGACTGATCGAGCGCCGACGAGACGACCCCCACGACGACCTGCTCTCGAGCCTCATCGCCGCGGAGGAGGAAGGCGACCGGCTCAGTTCCGCCGAACTCGTGTCGCTGGTGAACGCCGTCATCGTCGCCGGCACCGACACCACGCGGAATCAGCTCTCGTGCGCGGTCGCCGTGTTCGCCGATCATCCGGACCAGTGGGCGCTGCTCGCGGAGCAGCCCGAACTCGCACCCCGGGCCGTCGAGGAGGTCATGCGGTACATGGGTGCGGTACGCGGCGTGGGTCGGTTCGCAAGCGAGGACATCGAGTACCGCGGCGTCCTCTTCCCGAAGGACACGTTCGTGTTCCCGTCGCTCGCCGCAGCCAACGTCGACGACGGCGTGGTCGACGGCGATCCGTTCGTGTTCGACATCCGCCGTGAACCGGTGAGGGGCCACATGCAGATGACGTTCGGATCGGGCATTCACTACTGCCTCGGCGCCTCGCTCGCCCGCGCCGAACTCCAGGAAGCACTGGCCGTTCTTGCCCAGCGGCTGCCGGACCTGCGCGTCGACGGCGACGTCGTCTGGAAGCCGCCGACCACGGCGATCTTCGGCGCCGACCGCCTCCCGATCACCTTCACCCCCGGCCACTGATCACGCCTGTATCAACTGGGGTCAGACACCAGTTGATACATGCGTTGACGCGATGGGGGTTCGCTGCGGTGCGGGTCGGAGGCCGTGGCTAGCGTCGCCGACATGGCTGACATCAAGCTCGGGTACAACACCGGCTACTGGTCCGCAGGCCCGCCGAGCGGTGCGCTCGAGGCGATCAAGGAGGCCGAGCGGCTCGGCTTCCACTCGATCTGGACCGCCGAGGCCTACGGCTCCGATGCCCTCACCCCGCTGTCGTGGTGGGGCGCCCACACCGAGACCGTCAAGCTCGGCACCGGCATCATGCAGCTCTCCGCTCGCACGCCAGCGGCGACGGCGATGGCTGCACTCACGCTCGACCACCTGTCCGGCGGCCGGTTCATCTGCGGCATCGGCGCGTCGGGCCCACAGGTCGTCGAAGGCTGGTACGGCCAGCCCTATCCCCGACCGCTCGCCCGCACCCGTGAGTACATCGACGTGATGCGTCAGATCTGGGCCCGCGAGAAGCCGGTCGAGTTCCACGGCGACTTCTACGACATGCCCCTCGACGGCGGCATGGAACTCGGCAAGGCGCTGAAGCCGACGGTGCATCCGCTGCGCAACGACATCCCGATCTACCTCGCCGCCGAAGGCCCGAAGAACGTTGCGCTGTCCGCTGAACTCTGCGACGGCTGGCTGCCGCTGTTCTTCAGCCCGAAGGAAGACGGCTGGTACCGCGAGCAACTGGCGAAGGGGTTCGAGGCGTCGGGCGAGGCCGGCAAGGCCGACCGGTTCGAGGTGTCGTGCGGGGTGATGGTGATCCCCGGCGACGACGTGCAGCAGTGCGCCGACTTCGTCCGCCCGTTCCTCGCGTTGTACGCCGGCGGCATGGGGGCGAAGGGCGCCAACTTCCACTACGAGGTGTTCGAGCGGATGGGCTACGGCGACGTCGCCGACAAGGTCCAGAACCTCTACCTCGACGGCAAGAAGGACGAAGCCGCCGCGTCGATCCCCCTCGAGATGGTCGAGGACGTCGCGCTCGTCGGCCCCGCCGCCAAGATCAAGGACGAGCTCGACAAGTGGCGCGAGACCTGCATCACCGAGATCCTGCTCTCCGGCCCCGCCCAGATGCTCCCGATCTACGCCGAACTCATCAACGGATGAGATCGCGCCGCCAGCGTTGAGGACGACGCGATGGACTTCCTCATGGCGTGCGCGACGAAGATGGGACGACCGATTGACGACGTGTTCCGGTCGGTGCGGTCGAGGATCGACCAGCTCCTCGTCCACGCCAACCAACGCGCAACGTTCGTTGCGTCCGGGCGATGGATGGTCGCAGCCGTCGACGCAGTCGACAAGCCGTACTGCGATCAGTGGGTCGGAA
>JBCBDK010000122.1:0-8680 GCA_038529675.1 Actinomycetota bacterium | reverse complement strand
CAGTCAGCGTCGCTCGGAGCGAGCGGTGCTGCGAGGATCCGCCGGAGCGTGCGGGTGAACGCTCGAAGTTCGTCGACATCGATGCCGTCGAACACGACGCGCTCTCGGCGGTTCTGCGTCCGATAGGTCGCAGTGACCAGTTCCTCGCCGGAGTCGGTAAGCGTGACGTCGAGACGACGTCGATCGTTGCCACGCCGTGTCTTCGCGACGTGTCCGTTGCGTTCGAGCGTTCCGAGCACGCCGGACACCGCTGCGGTCGAGACGCCGGCGAGTCGTGCGATCTCGCGGGGCTCGAGCGAACCGAACACCCAGACGGTGAACAGGACGCGGAAGCCGGCGGTCGACAGCCCGGCAGGCCGATGTACCGTTGCCTCGAGGTCGGCGACCACCCTGGCAGAGACGCGGAAGAGATCGAACATCGCTGCGAACGTGTCGATGTCGATCGTGCCGCCGTCGGTCCCGTCGCGAGCGGTCGAGTCGCGCGGGCCGTCCGGCGGCCCTACCAGCGAGGCGACTCGTTCAGCAGCGAGTCGCTCGAAGTCGTCTGGCGAGATCGATGCGCTCACGGCGCGACCGACCCGCCGAGCGTCAGGGTCTGGCCGCGCACGATCGCCACTCGCTCACCGCCTTGGTTGACGACGTCGATGTCATGGATCGTGTTCCGCCCACGTCGATCCAGGATCGAGCTGCGTGCGGTGAGTCGATCGCCGACCGATGCCGCTCTGATCCACTCGATCGAGGCCGTGGTCGACAGCGTCCGCTCGCCGCCCGCATTGGATGCGTGGGCCATGGCGGTGTCGGCGAGCGTGAACAGGATGCCACCGTGACACACGCCGAGGCCGTTGCACATCACCTCGGTGACCGTCATCGACACCGCAGCGACCCCGACGTCGGCGTGGTCGATCGACATGCCGAGTTCGTGGGCGACACGATCGGCAGCGTGCATCGCGGCCGACACCTCGGCCGGCGATCGATCGGATCCGGACTCGGTCTCGGCGTCGCTCACCCCGGCGAAGCTACCCGCGCCCGCGGCGACCGAGATCGACCGCTCACCGCAGTCGGCGTGCGACGAATACGCTTCACACATGGGCGTGACCGACGTGTTCTTCAACCCGCTCGCGGAGGGGTACACGGCCGATCCGTGGCCGCACTTCGCCGAGCTGCGCGAGCACGACCCGGTCCACAAGTCGCTCATCGAGCGCTACTTCCTGTTCCGCTACGACGACGTCACGAAGCTCCTGCGGGACCCGACGCTGAGCGTCGACGACGCGAACATCGACCACCACGACGCCGACCGGCTCGATGCGTTCGAGCGGGCATTCGAGGACGTCGAGGACGACAAGTCGATGCTCGGGCTCGATGCACCCGACCACACCCGTCTCCGGCGCCTCGTGTCCAAGGCGTTCACGCCGACCGCGATCGCCGCGCTCCGACCGATGGTCGAGCGAATGGTGGAGGAGCGGCTCGACGACATGGCGGCCGAGGTGGCCGCGAACGGCGCGGCCGACGTCGTGACGGGACTTGCGTGGCCGCTGCCGTTCGACGTGATCAGCGAGATGCTGGGGATGCCGCCTTCGGAGACAGCGCAGGTGGCCGAGTGGTCGGGAGCGATGGTGAAGACGCTCGATCCGATCATCAGTGAGGGGGAGGTCTTCGCGGCGGCCGCTGCGAGTTCGGCGATGCGCAGGCACCTCGGCGAGGTGATCGAGTGGAAGCGCGCCAACCCAGCCGACGACCTGCTGTCAGCGCTGATCGCCGTCGAGGAGGACGGCGACCGCCTGGCGCCGAACGAACTGCGGGCGCAGGTCACGTTGTTGTTCATCGCCGGCCACGAGACCACCGTCAACCTCATCGGGACCGGCATCCACGAACTGCTCCGGCGCCCCGAACAGGCGGCGATCCTGCGAGACGACGCCGACCTCGACGCAAACGCGGTCGACGAGTTGCTGCGCTTCGTGTCGCCGGTCCAGTTCTCGCGCCGCATCACCCTCGCCGACGTCGAGATCGGCGAGGGCGCGCAGCGAGCGCTCGTGGAGAAGGGGACGTTCGTGATGGCCGGGCTGGCCTCGGCGAACCACGACCACGAGAAGTGGGGCCCGACCGCGGACGAACTCGACGTCCGCCGCGAGGGCGCGGGTCAGCACGTCTCGTTCGGATCGGGTTCGCACTACTGCCTGGGCGCCTCGCTGGCCAAGCTCGAGGCGCAGGTGGCGATCGGCCGCTTTCTCCGTCGCTTCCCCGGTGCCGCCCACGCCGGCGAGCCCACGTGGAACGGCCGCATCAACCTGCGCGGCCTCGACCACCTCCCCGTCACGCTCTGAGCCCGTCGTCGACCGAGCGAGACGCCGCCTCGACGCCGACCATCGCGCCTGTTCAGCGGCCATCTTGGGCGCAGCGCGAACTCTTCCGGCCGCGCCGACATCTCATCGGTTGATCCACCCGAGGAGCTACCGATGAACACCACCCCGACCACCACCCCAGCCACCACCGACGACCACCACGGCCTCACCCGTCGCCATCGCCGCACCGCCGGCATCGTGATCGGGACGGCGGCGGCGAGCGCGCTCGCCACCTTCGCAGTCGTCCGCGCCGACGGCGACGTCGAGTCCAAACCTCCGAACCCCGACCGAGCCGCAGACGCCAACACGACACCAGCGGATCACCGCAACGACGACGAGCTCGACACCGGCGCCGACCAGACCGCGGCACCTGCGCTTGCCACCGACACGACGTCGACCGACGGCACCACCGAATCATCGCCTGCAAGTGACACCGACACCCGCGACGCGGCTGAACCACCGGCCACCGGCGACACCGCCGAATCCACCGCAGCGGCCGGCGAGCCGCTCGTCGACGGACCCGGCGGGCAACTCGACGGCGCCTGGTCGACCGACGGCGCCCGCATCGTCGACGGCGACGGTGACGAGGTCCGCATCCGCGGCGTGAACTGGTTCGGGTTCGAGACGGCGGCCGGCGTCCCGCACGGTCTGTGGTCCCGGAACATGGAGGAGATGCTCGACCAGGTCGCCGACCTCGGGTTCAACGTGCTCCGCGTGCCGTTCTCGGCGTCGATCATCGACGGCGAGAACGCGGTGCAGGGCCTGAACGAACACGAGAACCCCGATCTCGCCGGCCTGTCGAGCCTCGAGGTGCTCGACAAGTTCGTCGAGGCCGCGGGAGAACGCGGGCTCGGCGTGATCCTCGATCGCCACACGCTCGCACCCGACAACCGCCACCACCTCTGGTACGACGAGCAGTTCCCGCCCGAGCGCCTCGTCAGCGACTGGGAGTTCCTGGCCGAGCGCTACCGGGACGTGCCGAACGTGATCGGTGCCGACCTGTACAACGAGCCGCACGACGACGCCTGCTGGGGTTGCGGCGACGAGGCGACCGACTGGAAGCTCGCTGCGACCGAGGCCGGGGACGCGCTCCACGCGATCGAACCCGACTGGCTCATCTTCGTCGAAGGCGTCGAGCAAGCCGACGGCGCCTCGTGCGATCCCGGTGCGGCCGCCGCCGACTGTACGTGGTGGGGTGGTGACCTCAGCCGAGCCGACACCGACCCGGTCGAGCTGACGGTGCCCGACAAGGTCGTCTACTCGCCGCACGAGTACGCGACGTCGGTCTTCCGCCAGCCATGGTTCGACGACCCGTCGTTCCCCGACAACATGCCGGCGATCTGGGAGCGATTCTGGGGCGACCTCGAGCTGAACGACGTCGCACCGGTGATGGTCGGCGAACTCGGCACCACGCTCGACGCGGAGATCGACGCAGTCTGGCTCGAGTCACTGATGGCCTACCTCGACGAGGTCGGCGCGGGCTTCACGTTCTGGACGTTCAACCCCAACTCCGGCGACACCGGCGGCATCCTCGAAGAGGACTGGATCACCGTCGACACCGAGAAGCTCGCGTACCTCGAGCCCTACCTGCTCGGCCCGTTCGACCCGGTCCCGGCCGGCTGAGCATCGGAGAACGGACCGACTCCGACCCCGAACGTTCTTGGCTCAGCCGGGCCGGTCAGAGGAAGTAGCCCGTGATGTCCAGGAGGAAGTGGGTGGAGCCGGCACCGCCGGCGAACACCTTCACCTGCCGAGCGTCGTCGAGCTTGACGATGCCGGCGTTGGCGACGGTGACACCTGGTCCACCCCAGTTGATCGTCGATGCCGACGACTCGGTGCTGTCGCCCGGTGCGAGCGAGAGAAACCCGGCACCGACGGTCTCGGTGATCGTCAGGTTGAACGCGATCGCGGTCGCGCCCTCGGGCACGAGATCGGCCAGCGTGATCTCACCGGTGTCGGCGTCCCTGCCGTCGGCCACCGAGACCGTTCGGTCGACGCCGGTCGCCAGCATGCCCGGATTCGGCACGAGGACACGCGAATCGTAGGCACGTCCCGGCGCCGCCGGATGGAACGCTCCCGCAGTGCCTGCGCCCGCCAGCTTGCGCCAGACACCAGGCGATCCGCCGTCCGCGCAGAACCAGAGCTCCCGCTCGGTGGTCGAACCGGGCGGCACCGCCACATCGACCTCGCCTGCCGCGTGAGCGTTGGTGCGGGTCGTCGGATCCGTCCCCGATCCGCTCAGCAGCATCGCCGCCTGGCCGCCGGCCATGTCGGCACCGAGCCCGCTGGTCGAGCGACCCTGCAGACCGACCACGTTGCCGGACGAGTCCACGCCGATCGCGCCCTGGGTCGACACCGCTGTACCCGAGACGCTCGTCGCACGGAGTCCGACACCGCTGCGCCGGTGCTCCGCACGGATGCCAGCCCCGGCGTTCAGGTCGCTGGTTCCGACGACGCCGGCGGCGTTGCTGCTGTTCACATTGGTGAAGCCGTAGACACCGACGGGGTGCTGCGTCCGCGACGTCCAGCCCGCGAGTGCTGCATCGACCGACGACGCCGTGGCGAAGAACTCCGTGCCGGACTGAGCGAGGAAGCCGATGTCCTCGTTGCCGGTGAAGTTGATCGTCGTGGGCTGCGTCGTCGTGTTCACCGCCCCGAGCACGACATCGTTCGGATCAACTGCGGCAGCTGGTCGGGGCGCCAGCGCCGCCGCCGTTCCGACGACGGCCGCACCTGCGGCTGCGCGCACCCAGTTCCGTCTCGACACCGACGCCTCAGCAGCGGCGTCCGCTTCTCGATGAGCCGGTGGTGACGACTGCCTCGTCGAGGCGCTCAGCTGCGCGACGCGCTCCCGAAGCTCGGCCACCTCCCTCCGGAGCGACTCGAGTTCCTTTGCGTCCGACATCGTGATCCCCTCCTGTTCGATGTGCCGGCCAGCTTCGCGCATCGCGATGGTCGCTCGTTCCGAGTTCACGAGGGCACCGGGTGCGTCGCGACGAGGTCTCGTGCGAGGGTGTGAAGATGCGAGCTGACCCGCCCGCCGACGACCTGAATGCGACGCGGTTCCCGCCGGGCTTCTTTGGTCGAGCCGACGAGTCCGACGACGCCGACTTCTATGCGATGGATCGATTCGTCACCCACATCGACGACGGCGCCATCCGTGCGGTGGGCGAGCTCTATCGGGGACTCGAGCTCTGCGGATCGGGGTCCGGCCCGGTGCTCGACATCTGCTCGTCCTGGATCTCGCACTTCCCGCTCGCCCCCGAACGGCTCGTCGTCACCGGGATGAACGCGAACGAACTGGCAGCGAACGAGCAGGCCGACGAGTGGATCGTGCGTGACCTCAACGCTGACCCGACGCTTCCGTTCGCCGACGGTTCGTTCGCAGGCGTCACTTGCTGCGCGTCGGTCGACTACCTGACCCGACCACTCGACGTGTTCGCGGAGATCGCACGGGTGCTGCGGCCCGGTGGCGTGTTCGCCTGCACGTTCTCGAATCGCTGCTTTCCGACCAAGGCGATCCGCGGGTGGCTGTCCACCGACGACGCCGGGCGCTGCAGGATCGTCGAGACGTACGTCGAACTCACCGATGGGCTCGGGGAACCGACGACGCAACGACGTGACACCGGTCGCCGCGGCGACCCGCTGTTCGCTGTCACCGCGTTCCGCGATCGACCGAGCGACTGACACCTACCATCCCGCCATGGCCGGGCTCCTGTGTCTCCAAGGTGGTCGGGAGTTCACCGCCGACTGCCGGGAGATGGACGCAGCCGTGTTGCGTCAAAGCGACACCGGAGGCGTGGACCGACCCGTCGTCGTGCTCGCCGGTGCCGCCCGCGTCGGGTCGGACTACCGGGGTGCGTGTGAGCGAGCCGCACGCCACTACCGATCACTCGGTGCGAGCGTCGAGATCGTGCCCGACCCGCGCACCGATCTCGCCGGCGCACTCGCGTCACTCCATGTGGACGTCGGCCTCGTCGTACTGCCCGGCGGGTCGCCGGCGAGCCTCATCGACGTCCTCCTCGGCTCGACGGCCGCGATCGGCGACCGCATCCTCGAGCTCCACGCCGACGGGGCAGCGCTGTCCGGTGCGTCGGCGGGGGCGATGGCCATGTGCGAGTACTGCGTGCTGCCCGAGCGCCGCAGTCGTCGGACCACGGTCACCCATGGCCTCGGCCTCGCCGAAGGTGTGGCCCTCCCCCACTGGGAACCCGGCACCGGGCGCTGGAGCCTCCCCGACGAGGTCCACCTGTGGGGGCTCCCGGAGTGCGGCGGCGTCGTGGTCGACGTCGACGGGACGACCGAGGCCGTCGGCCAGGGCAAGCCGTCCTTCCGCATGGCAGCAACGGGATGGGTCCCGGTGATCCGAGCAGCGTCGGATGAGTCATCCGCCTCGTCCAGCTGAGCGAGAGTGCCCCCTGGCACGCCTGGTCCACCCCGAGGGCGCAGCGAGCTCGGCCGATCGGCTGATGCCCATCCTCCGAGCGCCGGACGACAGCGGCCGACGAGTCGGCGACATTCGAGCCATGACACACCCCACGTCGCACTCCCCGGCCCTCACTCGTGACGCGACCCACGCGCCACGCCTCCCCCGCCGAACCGCACTCGCTGCCGGCGCCGGAGCAGGCCTCGCACTCGTGCTCGCTGCGTGCGGTAGCGACGAGCCCGACGACTCAGCACGCCAAGCATCCGGCGACAGCCCGGATGCGCCTCGTCGTGTGATCGTGGTCGGGGCAGGCCCCGCCGGGATGCTCAGCGCAGCGCTCCTCCACCGAGCCGGCGCGGACGTCCGTGTCCTCGAGGCGCGACCGACGCACGGTGGACGGATCCGCCACGACCTCCAGTTCACCGACTACCCGATCCCACTCGGCGGAGAATGGCTCCACGCGCCAGCGGCCGAACTCGACGAGCTCATCAGCGGCCTGAGCGACGAGCGCGACATCGAGCTCGTGCCGTACGCCGCCGACGACTCCTACGGCTTCTACGACGGACGGCTCACGACGACGACACTCGGTGGCGACACCGGCATCGACCAGAAGTTCGCCGACTCGAGTTGGCTCGACGTGTTCGACACCTACGTCGTGCCGTGGATCGCGGATCGAATGACCTACGAGACCGAGATCGTGCACATCCAGGACACGGGCGACGAGGTCGTCCTCACGGACGCGGTCGGCGAACGCCACACCGCCGACGCCACGGTCGTCACGGTGCCCCTCGCCGTCCTACGCGACGGGCGGGTCGAGTTCGACCCGCCGCTCCCTGCATCGCACGTGCAGGCCATCGAGGACGCCGACCTCTGGGGTGGGACGAAGGTGTTCGTCGAGTTCTCCGAGCGCTTCTGGCCGACCTATCTCGAGTTCCCGGACAGCTTCACGCCGACGGGTCAACGCCTCTACTACGACGCCGGCCACGGCCACACGACGTCGGCGAACGTGATCGGGCTGTTCGCGGTCGGTGCGCACGCCGCGCCGTATCAGGCGGTCGACGCCGGCGACCAGCTGCGCGACCTCGTCCTCGCCGAACTCGACGAGATCTTCGACGGTGCGGCGACAGCTGGGTACATCCAACACATCGCGCAGGATTGGGATGCCGAGCCGTTCGCCCGCGGTGCGTACCTCTCCGACGTCGCCGACCCAGCCGTCCCGCGGCGGTTGTCCGAGCGGTTCAGCGACCGCGTGATCCTGGCCGGCGACTCGTACACGACACACGACGACTGGGGTGCGGTGGACGACGCCGCACGCTCGGCCCGCGACGCGGTCGATTTCCTGCTGTCCTGACACCACGCACCACGACGGCTGGGCGCTGCGTCGCGTCGCGCTCCTACGCTCGACCGCATGCGTGTCGCCGCCGTCCAGCTCGCCCCCGTGTTCCTCGACCGTGCCGGCACGATCGACGTCGTACTCGACGCCCTCAGGCGTGCCGCGGCCGACGGAGCGGAACTCGTCGCGTTCCCCGAGACCTTCGTGCCCGGCTACCCCGCGTGGGCCGATTTCAGTCACGCATCCTTCTTCGATCACCCCGACCAGAAGGCGACCTGGGCTCGCTACCTCGACGAGTCGGTCGACGTCGGTCGTGGCGACCTCGATCCGGTCGTCGCAGCGGCTGCTGAGCTCGGCGTGTTCGTCTACCTCGGGGTCGTCGAGCGATCGTCGAGTCGGGGTTCGGTCTACTGCTCACTCGTCGCGATCCATCCCGACGACGGCATCGTGAGCGTGCACCGCAAGCTCAAACCGACGTACGGCGAACGATTGATGTGGGCCGACGGCGACGGCGCCGGACTGCTCGCCCACGACTGCCCCACCGCAGACGGCGACGTCCGCGTCTCGGGGCTCAACTGCTGG
>JBCBDK010000121.1:0-8692 GCA_038529675.1 Actinomycetota bacterium | reverse complement strand
GATCCCGGGGAAGACTCCGAGCACGTCCGTGGCCGCCACGACGAGGTCGGGATCGATGCCCGGCAGCGTCTCGGGGTCGATGATCTCGTGGTTCGAGCCGACCATGAACTTGCCCCACTTGTGGGGGTTGATGTCGACGGCCCCGACGAGTTCGTCGCCGAGTGCGAGGTTGGCGATGAACGAGACACCCTTGGAGCCGGATCCCCAGATCACGGCCCGGCCGCCGGACTCGTTGAGGTCGGCGATCTTGGTCCGCCAGTTGCCGACGAGTTCGTCGTAGCCGGTGCGGAACTTGTCGACACCGGCGCGGAGACGATCCAGGTCGTCCTCCTCCGGCAGCGGGTCGCCGGCGCCCGGAGTGGTGGACGGGGTCGCAGCGATCAGGAGGTACTGGTCGTCGTACTCGAGGCCGAGCTCGACGACCTCGAAACCGGTGCGGCGGAAGAGCCGACCGAGCGAACCGAGGCTGAAGTACGAGCAGTGCTCGTAGTAGACGTCCCAGAACGCCGCCTCGTCGAGGACACGCTGTACGTCGGGCAGCTCGAACAGGAGGACGGTGTCGGGGCGATCGCCGATCGCCTGACGGATCGTCGTCATGAACTCGGCGACGTTGGGGATGTGCTCGAGCGTGTGGCGACAGATGACGACGTCGGCGTCGATGTGTGAGTAGCGCTCGTCGTAGAAGTCGGCGATCCACTCGACCCGCTTGCCGATCTCGTCGTCGTCCCATCGCTCGGCGTGGACGCCGGGGTCGATGCCGATGCAGTGGCCGGCGCCCGCTCGGGCCATCTCGACGAGGAACTCGCCCTTGCCGCAGCCGATCTCGAGCACGGTCTTGTCGGCGAGGTCGTAGTCCTTCACCCACCGCTCGGCGAGCTCCTGGGCGAACGCCATGAAGCGCGGCGAGAAGCCCTGGGTCTCCTCGTAGCGCTGGGAGTACTCGGCCTGGCCGGGCACGAACGCCGTGTTGGTGACGAAGCCGCAGGCGTCGCAGAACGCGACCCGCAGCTCGCCGCGAGGGAACTTGCTCGCCTCGTCGCGGTCGTCGAGCAGTAGGCAGCTGTTGGTCGGGACCCGACCCTCCTCGAAGAAGACCGACAGTGCCGCCTCACCACACGCGGGGCACGGGTCGTCGATGCGCTGGTCGGTGACCGCGCCGCCCGCCGGGAGCGGGGTCGGGTGATTGGTGACGATGTCGCTCATGACTCAGACGATCTCCGGTGTCGGTACGGGAACGATGAACTTGCCGCCGCGGGCGGCGTACTCGGCCTGCTGCGCCATGATCTCCGCAGCGAAGTTCCAAGCGAGGATCAGCACCGCGTCGGGGGCGTCGTCGAGCAGCGCCTCGACGCCCTGGATCGGCTGGTGGGTTCCGGGCATGAAACGGCCGTGCTTGTGG
Source organism: Actinomycetota bacterium (assembly GCA_038529675.1). Taxonomy (GTDB): domain Bacteria; phylum Actinomycetota; class Acidimicrobiia; order Acidimicrobiales; family Ilumatobacteraceae; genus Ilumatobacter_A. The sequence continues at coordinate 7,293 of JBCBDK010000121.1, read as the reverse complement.
GTGTTGCGGTCGACGACGTACTCGACGAGGTCGGTGTCGATACCGGTGGCGTTGAGCATGGTGGCGCCCTTGGCCGCAGCGCCGTAGGCCACGACCCGCTTGCCCTCGGACTTCATCGTCCGGAGGATGTCGAGCAGGCCGGCGCGGAGGGCGTCGACCTTGCTGCCGAAGTCGCCGTAGAACTCGAACCCGTCGAGCCCGGCCTCGCGCTCGGCCGCGATGCGGGCGAGGACGTGGTCGGTCGGTTCGTCGCGCTTGCCGAGGTACCAGCGGTTCGTGCCGCCGTGCAGATCGGCGAAGTACTCGACGTGATTGAGGAACAGGCCGTGGCGCTCGGCGAGCGCCTTGACCGACAGGCACGAGTGGTAGAAGAAGTGCTCGTGGTAGATCGTGTCGAACGCGCAGCGTTCGACGAGGTCCCACACGCTCGGATTCTCGACCGTGATCACGCCGTCGTCGGCGAGGAGGTGCGCCATGCCGGCCACGAAGTCGTTCGGGTCGGGAATGTGCGCCATCACGTTGTTGGCGATGATCACGTCGGCGGGCTGGCGTTCGTCGCGGAGCCGCGTCGCCGCGTCGAGCCCGAAGAACTCCTCGCGGTGATCGATGCCGAGCTCGCGAGCCGCAGCGGCCTGGTCGGGCGCCGGGTCGAAGCCGACGGCCGGCACGCCGGCGTCGACGAAGTTCTTGAGCAGGTAGCCGTCGTTGCTCGCCAGTTCCACCACGAGTGAGTCGGCGCCGAGGCCCTGGCGCTCGATGAGGCCGAGTGCGTGGTCACGGCTGTGCTGGAGCAGGTGATCGGAGAACGACGAGAAGTAGAGGTAGTTGTCCACGAAGAGCTTCTCCGGCTCGACGTCCTCGGTGATCTGCACCAATGCGCACACCGGGCAGAACGCCACGGCGAGCGGAAACCGCTCTTCGCTGGCGGGGTCGTTCACGACGTCGGCGGTGACGATGGCGTCGGCGAGCGGTGTTTCGCCGAGGTCGAGGAACTGCTTCAGCTCGCTCGAGCCGCAGCCGCGGCACGCGGTGATGGCGGTCATGCCGGCACCTCGGTGCCCACCTGTCCGCCGACCTGGTCGCCGAGCCAGTGCAGGTCCGCCGAGAGCGTGCCCTCGGCCATGTTGCGCTGAAGCTCCTTGAGGCGCATGAAGCGCGAGCCTTCGAGCTCTTCGAGGGTGAGGCCGTTGGCGATCATCGCCGCTTTGAGCTGCTCGACGCCCGTGCGGACCGTCCACCGCGGCTCGGCGTCGGGGAACGCGTTCATCAGCTTGTCGCAGTTGACGCGGTAGTTGCGCAGGTCGTTGAACGCCTCGTCGGACATCGTCACCTCGGCACCGGTGATCTCACCGACGATCTCGGCGACGTCGCTGATGAGGTAGTTCTCACGGGTGTGGCCGACGTTGAAGGCCTCGTCGTGGATGTCGTCGCGGTTCGCCTCGAGCAGCACGCTGAAGGCCCGGGAGATGTCCTCGATGTGGACCAGCGGGCGCCACGACGAACCGTCGGACTTGAGGTACACCTGGTTGGTGGTGAGGGCGAAGCCGGTGAGGTTGTTCACCACGAGGTCGCCGCGCAGCCGCTCGGACGAGCCGTAGGCGGTGGCGTTGCGGAGATTGGTCGGGCTGAACGAGTCGTCGGCCAGCTCGGTGAGGTCGCGCTCGACGAACACCTTCGACTCGCCGTACGGGGTGACCGGAAGGAACTCGGCCGACTCGTCGAGGAAGTCATTGCCGTGGGCGCCGTAGATCGAGCACGACGACGAGAACAGGAACCGCTGCACGCCGGCTTCCTTCGCCAGCTCGGCGAGGCGGGTCGAGGCACGGTGGTTGATCTCGTAGGTGGCCTCGGGGTTGAGGTCGCCCGCCGGGTCGTTGCTCATGCCCGCGAGGTGGATGACGGCGTCGACGCCGTCGAAGTGCTCGGGCGTGGCGTCGCGGATGTCGACCTGGAGTTCGGTGTCGGGCTTCGCCTGCTTCGTGCCGAACACGCACGGCGCGAACAGCATGTTGTCCATGCCGACGACCTCGTGGCCGCGTGACTGGAGCATGGGGACGAGGACCGTGCCGATGTAGCCGTCGTGACCGGTGACCAGAACCTTCATGTTGGTGTCTCTCCGTGTGATGCGTTCGTGCGTTGGGGGGTGTGGAGTGGGGTTGCGTGGGGGTGAGTCCGGTGGCGTGGGCCGCCAGCGGGACGTCAGTCCCAGATCTTCCAGGGAGCCTCACCGGACTCCCAGAGCTTCTCGAGCATGACCTTGTCGCGCATGGTGTCCATGCAGGCCCAGAAGTCGGTGTGCTTGTAGGCCATGAGCTGGCCCTCGGCGGCGAGACGTTCGAGCGGCTCGCGCTCGAACAGCGTGTCGTCACCGTCGATGTAGTCGGCGATCTCGGGCTCCATCACGAAGAACGCGCCGTTGATCCAGCCCTCGGCCGCCTGGGGCTTCTCGGTGAACTCGGTGATCGCGTCACCCTCGATCTCGAGGTGGCCGTAGCGGGCCGGCGGGTGCACTGCGGTGAGCGTGCAGATCTTGCCGTGCGACTTGTGGAACGCGAGCAGGTCGTCGAGGTCGACGGTGGCGACGCCGTCGCCCCAGGTGATCATGAAGGTCTCGTCGCCGAGGTGGGGGACGAGGCGTTTGATGCGGCCGCCGGTGTTGGTGGAGCGGCCGGTCTCGATCAGGCCGACGTTCCAGTCCTCGACGCCGTCGGTGCCGGTCGAGGTGACCGTGCCCGCCTTGGCGTTGACGTGGATGTCGCCGCCGAGCTGGGCGCGGTCGGCGAACCAGCGCTTGATGTACTCACCCTTGTAGCCGAGTGCCACCGCGAAGTCGGTGTGGCCGTACTGTGCGTAGTACCGCATGATGTGCCAGAGGATCGGGTATTCGCCGACCTCGACCATGGGCTTGGGCTTGACGACGGTCTCCTCCGAGAGCCTGCTCCCGAGTCCGCCTGCCAGGATTCCGACCTTCATTGTTGTGGTCCTTTCGTCGTCTGTTCGTTCGTCGACCGGTCGCCGTGCCGGTGTGTTCGTACTGTTCCCGACCCGGGGTCAGGTGAGGAGATGTGCGAGTCCGTTGCGGGCGAAGGCCATCGCCACGCCCATCACGCTGAAGCCGTCGCTGATGACGCCGTCGCGCAGGTCCGCCGCGACCTGTTCGAACGCACGCCACTCGACGATCGCCGCCTCGTTCGCCTCCGGCGGCGCTCCGACGTGGGTGGCGTCGCGGGCGAGGTAGAGGTGGAACTTCTGGTTCACGAGCCCGACCGACGGGTGGTACGAGGCGAGCAGTTCGACGTCGCCCTCGACCTGCCAACCGGTCTCCTCGTAGGCCTCGCGTCGTGCGGCGACCTCGGCGTCCTCGCCGTCGTCGAGCGCACCGCCGGGGACTTCCCAGCCCCACGTGTCGGGCATGAACCGGTGCCGGTAGATCATGAGCACGCCGCGTTCGGGGTGCATCACGAACATGCCGGCGGCGTCGTTGCCGGTGACGATCTCGTGCTCGGTGTGGGTGCCGTCCGGCCGCTCGACGTCGTCGATGCGCAGTTCGACCCACCAGCTCGAGTACACCTCGCGCAGCGTCGAGTGGGTGACCCATTCGCCCGCGCGGCGTGACCCCGCCGCGCCGGCGGACACGGCCTCGCCGGAGGGTGTCGGGGAAACGCTCCCGTTCGTTCCCACGGTCGACAACTCGCTCAGTGCTGACGTGCTCGTCGTCGGATCAGCGGCTTGCGGCCATCGCGGCCTGCACCTGATCGAACACCCAGCCGTAGGTGACCTCGAGGCCGTCGCGCAGCGATGTGGAGGGCTCCCAGCCGAGCTTCTCGACGATCATCTCGTTGTCGCTGTTGCGACCGCGGACGCCCTGCGGGGCGGTGAGGTCGTGCTCGCGCTCGACCTCGATGCCGGCGATGCCGCTGATGATGTCGATGAGCTGGTTGATGCTGACGAGTTCGGACGAGCCGATGTTGATCGGGTCGATCACGTCGGACTCGGTGAGCATCTGGGTGCCGTGGACGCAGTCGTCGACGAACATGAAGCTGCGGGTCTGGTGGCCGTCGCCCCACACGTCGACGACGTGCTTGCCGGTGAGCTTGGCCTCAGCGACCTTGCGGCAGAGGGCGGCGGGCGCCTTCTCGCGGCCACCGGTCCAGCTGCCCTGCGGCCCGTACACGTTGTGGTAGCGGGCGACGCGGGTCTGGATGCCGTAGTCCTCCATGAAGTGGCGGGACATGCGCTCGCTGAAGAGCTTCTCCCAGCCGTAGCCGTCCTCCGGCATGGCCGGGTAGGCGTCGGCTTCCTTCAGGGCGGTCACGTTCGGGTCGGTCTGGTGCTCGGCGGCGTACACGCAGGCCGAGCTCGCGTAGAACATGCGCTCGACGTCGTGCTTGACGGCGGCCTGGAGCATGTGGGTGCTGATGAGCACGCTGAGCATGCAGGCGGCCTTGTTGTTCTCGATGAACCCCATGCCGCCCATGTCGGCGGCGAGGTTGTAGATGCGATCGACGCCCTTGGCTGCTGCATCGCACTGGTCGTACTCCATCAGGTTGGAGTCGGCGACGTTCTCGACGCCCTCGTGCACCTGCCACCACTCGTCGATCGGCTTCACGTCGACCGATCGGACGTCGTGACCCTGCGTGACCAGCGACTTGACGAGGTGTCCGCCGATGAAGCCACCGCCGCCCGCTACCAGAACCTTCATGCCATTTCCTCCCGAGGGAACGTTGAGGATGGTGCGGTGACCGCGTGCGTCTTGCACGTCGATCGACCTCACGAATCCGCCTGCTTGCCGGGGTCATCCGGCTGCAGACGAGTGTACCCCTGGCACCGCGGACGGTGTTTGGGTTTTCACTCAAGGTTCGTAGCGACGCGTGACACACCCTCACGCAGCGTGACGGTCTCGATGCCTCTCGTGCAGGCTGCGATGGTCGTCACACGGGATCTGGACGTCGGGTCCGGAGATGGCTCGGCGGTGACGCAGCGTGGTGGTCGGCGTCAGAGGGCGAACGGGGCGCCGGACTCTGGAGCAGGCCAGGATCGCTCGCTGACGGCGAGGTCCGCTGCGGCGAAGGTAGCTCGAAGTTGGTCGACGTGGAGTCGGCCACGTCGGGGCCCGGTCGGGCCGCCGATGCACCCATTCGTCACGACCTCGATGACGTCGAGGAGCGCGCGTCGAAACATGGGGCCGTGGCCGTTCGCGACACCGGCGAGTGCGTGGGCGAGTTCGTGGGCGACGGTCGCCCAGGTGGCTTGCGGCGTGGCGATCCGGACCTCGACGGCGTCGCCGACGGCCCGCGCACACGACGACTCGGCATCGGAACGCATGGCGATCGCCCGGACCTCGGGGCCCGGCCACCACTCCCCCGTCGTGACCGCGACGACGAGCGCGAGGGCCTCGTCGAGTGGCTGCACGTCCTCCAGGTCGGTGCCGTCGAACGCAGCGAACTCGGCGGCGTAGACCTCGGAACGCTGACGATCCACCATTACTCGCCGCGCCCGATCTGGCGGCGCGCGCCGAGGCGGGTGCGGCCGACATCGGCCCGTTCGGCGGCGTGCGTGCCCGAGCGCCAGCCGTCGACGCCGACGGCAGCGACCGGCTTCGCGGAGCGGACCCGGCCCCACGAACTGGTGACGAAGTCGTCGACACGCTCGGTTCGTTCGCGTAGGGCGACCTCGAGCGAGCCGGCGCTCTCGTCGGCGTGCTCCGAACGGCTCGCCGCGTGCTCGACGCTTCGCCGGGTGCCGGCGAGCAGTTCTCCGATGCGCTCGGCGAATCCGAACAGGAATGAGCGGCGGTAACGCTGGGTGGCGGCACCGGTCTGGCGTTTGATGCCGGCCATCTGTGTCGCTGCCTGCTGATGCAGGGAGGTGTACATCACCTCGACGACATCGAGGTCGCTCTGGTGGCCTGCGCAGAATGCGACCGTGCCGCTCGGTTGGGCTTGGAACACGACGCGAACGTCGTGGGCGTCGCCGATCGCCGTGAGCAGTGCGAGGCGGGCCCGGGTGTAGGCACCGCGGCCGATGTGTAGTTCGAGGACGCCCAGATCGTCGCCGGTGGTGGTCGAGGGGGCGGTCAACCGGTCGGGGTCGATGCGGTGACGGGCGACGAGTTCGGCGGCCTTGGCGGCGAACGCGTCGGCCTCGTGAGGGTTGTCGGTGCGCTGCGACTTGTCGAGGAGCTTGCGCACGCGCTCGACCAGCGTGGCCTCGTCGGTCGTCGAGGACCCGCCGGCCACCGCGTCTGCTCGTGGGAAATCGTGAGACATTTGTCGTTCATGTTGCCGGACGGGGAGGGATGACACGTACCGTTGCGGTATGCACACACCCAGTGGTTCCGAGTCGGCGGTCAGGGCGTCCGCCGACGGGATGGAATTGGAGACGATTGCGAACGGATCGCGAGGACGTGGCGCAGCGAGCAGCGGGCACGGAGCCGACGGCGAGGGCGACGACGATCCGACCGACATCACCGACGGGCGGACGCTGCGTCGTCGACGCAACCGCGACTCAGTGATCACCGCATTGATCGATCTGATCAACGAAGGTGACCTCGACCCGACGATCGACAAGGTGGCCGACCGGGCCGAGGTGTCGGCCCGGTCCGTGTTCCGGTACTTCACCGACCTGAACGACCTGGCCCGGACGGCGATCGAGACCGAGATCCGCAACACGTTGCCGCTCGCGGTCATCCCGAACGTGGGCGAGGGCCCGTTCGAGGATCGCGTCGACGGGATGGTGGCGTCGCGCATGCGCGTGATCATGCGGACGTGGCGGCTCGGAAGAGTCGCGAAGGTACGCGCCGCCGACATCCCCGAGATCGATCGAGGCCTCGCCGTGGTGGCCGAGATGGTGCGCGACCAGTTCCGTCGACACTTCTCCGCGGAGTTCAGTCAGCTCGACGAGTCGGTCGCCGAGGGCTTGGCGACGTCGCTGTCGTCGGCGATGGACCACGACAACTACGACACGCTCCGCCGGCTGCTCAACCGCTCCGACGACGAGATCGCCGCCGGCTGGCGCGAACTGCTGCTGCGCTCGCTCGGCTGACCGGCACCGTTCGACGGGCGACACGCCCGCGGTCGCTGACCGGTTCGCGCTGCGACCGGTAGCATCGGCGATCTTCGCGGACGTAGTTCAACGGCTAGAACCTCAGCCTTCCAAGCTGATGATGCGGGTTCGATTCCCGTCGTCCGCTCCACGCTCTGACCGGGCGAAATCCCTGGTCAGAATGCTTTCTCGGCTCAATGAGACGCTTCGTCGACTGACCGCTGTTGACCGCTCAGTACCCGAGTTTGC
>JBCBDK010000120.1:0-8730 GCA_038529675.1 Actinomycetota bacterium | reverse complement strand
ACGCCACCCGCCTGTTCCGACTACAGGGTGCCCTGAGTGTCGTCGGCAACGAGGATCGAGTCTGCTGCTTCGGCGTCCGCTCGTTCGCCGCGAGCCATTCCGAGAGCGAACACGCCGTCCGACGCTCGACCGAGAGCGTGCTGGCCGTGTGTGGTGTCGGCCTCGACGCAGACGAGCTCGCGGCGAGCTTCGAGTCGACGGTGGCGTCGTGACACTGCTCACGGCGATCGAACCGGTCGATCACCACCACCTCGAGGACGCGGTGCGTGCGATCGAATGGTCGGCGTCCGACCGCATGATGGCGCTGGGGGCCGACGGTCGCACGCTGGTGGCCGGGGCGGAACGACTCACCGCACCCGTCGGTCCCGATCCCATCGCCTGCGCATGGATCTCCCCCGACCGTGTCGCTGTCGTCGACGGCCTGCTCGGCGTCGTCGTCGCCGGACGCGCACCGACCGGCATCGTGGCAGGATCCGGTCCGGTGGCCGTGGCATCGCCATCACGCGGCGCCGACGACACGACCGCGTGTCGGCAACATGTGGTGATCGCAGGGCATGGCGGTGTCTCGGTGATGCATGCCGACGCACAACGGATCGACGAACCGACCGTCATCCACTGCGGACCGGTCCGGGTGCTGGCACACCTGGGCGGCGCGATCTGGCTGGCCGGCGGCACCGACGGACTCGTCGTGGTCGATGTCGCGCTCGGCTGCGTCGACCAGCGGGTCGAGCTGCCGAGCGTCGTTGCGCTCGCTGCGGCGCCCGCCGCCGGACGCGTGGTCGCTGCCGACGCGTCCGGGGCGATTCACGTCCTCGACATCGCTGAGCTCGACAACGGCACCGAACTCACCGGCTACCCCGACCCCGTGCGACACCTCGGTATCGATCCGACCGGTGATGTGATCGTCGCTGCGGCCGACGACGAACTGACCTGGTGGAGCATCGACGACCACGGTCGCGTCGCCGACGAACCAGAGACGGGTCTCGGCCACGACGCCCCGATCACGTCGTGCGCTGTCGGTCGGGCCGGGTTCGTGGCCACCGGCGACATGGGCGGAACACTCAGACTGTGGTCACCACGCATGCGCGACCTCCCGGTCGCCGCACTCGAACTCGACGACGAGATCACGGTGACCACTTGGAGCCATCACGGTGATCGGCTCGCAGTCGGGACGACGGGCGGCGAGATCGTCGTTGCGGACATCGCCGTCGGGGACCTGCTGTGACCATCGGGCAACCGTCCGACGCGCCGCGGTTCTGCGCTGACCCGGAGGTGTGCGTCGTCGGTGCCGGCCCGCAAGCCCTCGCGGTCGTCGCCCACCTGGTCACCGCCCGGCCGGGTCTTCGTGAGCGGATCGCCGTAGTCGACCCGAGCGGAGCATGGCTGACGACCTGGCGATCGCAGTTCGAGCGACTCCAGATCGACGTCCTGCGCTCCCCGTCGGTCCACCACCCCGGCGTCGACCCCGGGGCACTCCCCCAGTTCATTGCCGACCAGCGCCTCCCCCGGTCGAATCTCCCCTACGACCCACCGTTGACCGACGTCTTCGACTCGTTCTGCCGCGACACGATCGCCGACCTCGGACTCGGTGCGCTGCCCCTCGCCGCCAGCGTGCTGTCACTCGATGTCGAAGCAGATGGGCGAACTCGAGTCACGACGGATGCCGGCGAGCTCTCATGTCGACACGTGATCTGGACCGGCAACACGTCCACACCGATCGTCCCGGCGGCGTTCACCGAAGTGGGCGACACGTCGCCACAGGTCGACCTCGCCTCGTCCGTCGACCTTCGCATCGTTGACCGCCTTGACGGAACACACGTCGTCATCGTCGGCGGTGGTCTCACCGCCGGCCACCTCGCAATGGGCGCTCGATGCCGAGGGGCGACCGTGACGTTGGTGACTCGACGACCGATCGTGCAGCGCGACTTCGACGTGGAGCCCGGATGGCTCGGGCCCCGAAACCTCGACGACTTCTGGGCCATGAGCTGCCCGGAACGACGTCTCGATACTGCCCGAACCGCTCGAGGAGGTGGATCGATGCCTCGTTGGATGCTGCGTCGGTTGCGGGCAGAGGTCGAAGACGGGGGCCTCGATCTCGTCGTGGGTGAGGTGACGCGAGCAACGGTTCGGAGATCGGGCCTGCGCAACGACGTCGTCGTCGACGTCGACGGCCGGCGCATCATCGCTGACCTGGCCTGGCTCGCTACGGGGACCCGAGCCGACGTTCGAGCCGACGCTGCACTCGGTCGACTCGTCGACGAACACGTCGACGGCGTTCCGGTCGTCGATTCGAACCTGCGGGTTCGTGGCACCGATCTGTTCGTCGCGGGGCGGCTCGCCACCATCGCGCTCGGCCCGGCGGCGGGCAACCTGTGGGGCGCCCGCATGGCAGCCCGCAGGATCTGCCGCGCCATCACCGGCATCGACCTCGATCGCGACGCCGTCAGCACGATTCATCCACCGCACCCCGGCGCCGGCTCCACTGGCGGGGCGGCATGACCGAGCGCTTCGGTATCCCGCTCGTGACCGAGGAGCTGATCGACTGCTTCGGTCAGCTCACGCATCGACTCGTGTTGGAGATCGACGGCACCGTGACGATCACCTTCGCCACGTCCGGCGTGACCGCACGAGTCGACCCGACGACACGCACGCTGCTGACCCCTGGCATCCACATCCCACCGTCGTTGATGGATCACGCCGCGTCGATGCGACTTGCGTGAGCCGGCCTCAGGCGCGGAACTCCGATTCTCGTCTCCGACTTGGACGGTTCGGCTCAGCGTCGACGTGATGAGTTCGAGAGCGTCGGGTCGGGCGGTTCGGCCGGGGCGGCCTCAGATCGTGTAGCCGGTGATGTCGATGATGGCCTCCGTCGTGCCCGCGCCGACAGGGCCGGACAGCAGCGCCAGCTGCCGTTGGGCGTCGAGCTTGGAGATGCTGCCGTTGGCAATCGTCACACCAGCGCCGCTCCAGTTGATCGTCGACGCCGTCGAAGTGCTGAATCCTCCCGGCGCGACCTGCAAGAAACCGACGCCGGTCGTCGCGGTGATCGTGACGTTGAACGCCACCGCGGTCGCACCTTCGGGCACGACGTCGGTGTCCACGACCGCTCCGGTGGTCGGGTCGATGCTGTCGGACACGTCGATCGTTCGGTTCGTTCCGGTCGCCAACGGCGTCGAGAACCTGGAGTCGTAGACGCGGACCGGGTCGATGGCGTGGAGCGCTCCTGCCGTGTCCGGCCCGACCACCCGGCGCCAGGTGCCCGGAGTTCCGGCCTCGGTGCAGAACCACATGTTCGCTTCGTTGTCGACGCGAATCGAACCAGCCCGGTGCGCGATCGCGTCCTCGCGTGGGGACTGCTGAGACGGGACGAGCAGCATGTGCGACCGAGCACTCTGCGGCCACGCGATCAAGGCATGGCCGCCGCTGGAGCTGGTGGGCGCCCCGAACGCGAACGCGAACACGCCATTGTCGACGTTGCCGCCGTACCCACCGTACCCACCGATCGCGGACGGGAAGCTGCTCGTCGGGGCGAAGTCATCGCCGGACGCGGTGAACACGTTCTGGCCGCCGATGTTGCTGCCCGAGTACTGCAGTGCGGTGGGGCCGGAGGCCGAGTTCGTCTCGCCTTTCACGACGTCGTTCGGGTCGGCAGCCGCCGCACGCCCCGCGGGAGCGAGCGCCGCTGCAGCGAGACCGGCGACTGCTGCTCCGGCGACCTTGACAGCGCCGCGCCGACTCGTCGTGGGGTCGAGACCACCGGCGTGATTCGACGACGCATCGTCAGGCTCGGGTCGATCGCTCGTCCTCGCCATGGGCTCGCTGCGCTCGCGCGACCCGCGAAGGTTCCGGAGCTCGGCCTTTACCTCGTCGAGCTGCGCTCGGAGACGAGTCAGCTCGTCGACCACTGCACGATTGATCTCGCTCATGTTGATCCTTTCAGCCGGATACCGGAGTGTCGAAGTCGTCCGCCGCTGAATGTAACCGGCCGTCGATGGGGCCTCGGCCGAATAGCGCATGGCGGCAGCGCTGCGTTCGGAACAACGTGTTGGCTGGCTGGTCCGCGTCGACCCGAGGTCACGGGACATGCCAACCGGCCGCGGTCCACGATTGTCACGCTGAGTACGCGGGTCTGACAGTCCCGTCAACGGCGACCAGCGCAGTGCATGACCGACACGGATCCACTCACGCGGCACCGTCACCCGAGGTAGATCAAGAGTCGTGGGGGGTGTGCTCGGCTTCGGCCAGCTCGTCGGCTGCCGACAACGGTGGCTTGACCTGGCGATACACGGCTCGGCCGAGGATGTGGGCGCCGACCGGGCCGGCGATCAGCTGCAGGATCACGACGAGGATCGCCGTGATGACGGCGTCGGAGGTGCGCACGCTGAACGCCACGCCGGCGCCGATCGCCAGCACGCCGAGCGCCGGCGCCTTGGCGCCGGCGTGCATCCGGGCATACACGTCGTCGAAACGAACCACGCCGATCGCCGCGAGCAGGATCAACGCGGACCCGAGGATCAGCAGGACACCGCCGACCGCAGTCATCTGCCACCTCGCTGTTCGATGTAGCGCGCCAACACGCCCGTCGCCACGAAGCCCAGCAGTGCCACGACGAGCACCGTGTCGATCTCGAGCGCCGTGCCCTGATCGACCGCTGCCAACAGCACTCCGCCCATCACGGTGACGAGGAGACCGTCGGTGGCCACCACGCGATCGGCCACGCTCGGCCCGACCACGAGCCGACCCGCGAAGAGCAGGGCCGACAGTGCGAGAATCAGGAAGGCGACCTGAGTCATGCCACCGCCTCTTCGAACTGTGCCCGAGCCGAGCGCGAACCGAAGGCGTGCACGGCCAGTTCCTCGATGCGCAGGAGCTCCGCGCGCACCTCCTCGATCTCGTGCAGGTGCAGCACATTCACGTAGACGACCGGAGGCGTGCCCGAGACTTCGATCGTGAGCGTGCCCGGCGTCAACGTGATGAGGTTGGCGACCACCATCATGATCGTGTCGGAGTCGGTGCGCAGTGGCACGGCGACGACACCGGCGTTGATCGACTCGTCGTCGCGGAACGTGATGATCTCCTTGGCGAGCACCCAGTTCGATTGCAGGAGACTCCAGAACGCGTAGGCGATGAATCGCAGCGTCTTGAGCGGGTTGACACGGGTGACCGAGTCGTCAGCTCGCCGGGTGGCCCGCGGCAGGCGGGCGAGCGTGACGACAGCGATCGACACGGCGATGCCGCCGAGCACGTTCGCCCAACTGAAGTTGCCCCACAGCAACGTCCAGAGGACCGTCAGCCAGATCACGGCGCCGGACAACCGAGTCATGGCTCGACCTCCAGCACGGCTTCGACGTAGCGGCCGCGCTCCAGCAGGTCGATGCTGGCGCGCTCGGAGATGTCGTACAGGCCGGCGGCCCACACGCTGACGCCGATCGAGGCCGCGCCGAGCATGCCGGTGGCCAGCGCCATGGTCCACTGCACGCCCGTGCGCCCGTCGACCTGCGGCTCGCTCTGGGGCTCTTCCTCGCGTTCACCCCAGAACACACCGGCCCAGATCTTGGTCATCGAGAACAGGGTGAGCAGGCCGACTGCGAGGCTGGCCCCGACGGCGATCCACGACTCGGCGGCCAGGCCGGCGTCGACCAGCGTGAACTTGGCGAGGAAGCCGGAGAAGGGCGGAAGACCGGCCAGGCTGAGCGCCGGCACGGCGAACAGCACCGCGATGATCGGTGCCGAATGCACGAGCCCGCCGACCTCGGAGAGTCGGCTCGAGCCGGCGCGCCGAGCAACGAGGCCGGCGACGAGGAACAGCGCTGTCTTCACGATGATGTGGTGGACGATGTAGAACACCGCACCCGCGATGCCGGCGACCGTGAACAAGCCGAGTCCGAAGACCATGTATCCGATCTGGCTGATGATGTGAAACGCCAGGATGCGCTTCATGTCATCTTGCGAGATGGCGCCGAGCACGCCGACGACCATCGTGAGGATCGCAACGACAATCAGCACGGCGCCCATCCAGTCGGGCGCGTCGAACAGCAGCGTCTGGGTCCGGATGATCGCGTAGACACCGACCTTGGTGAGCAGGCCAGCGAAGATGGCCGTCACCGGGCCCGGTGCGGTGGGATAGCTGTCGGGGAGCCAGAAGAAGAGCGGGAACAGGCCGGCCTTGATGCCGAACACCACGAGCAGCAGGACGGCCAGTGCCGCTCGGATCGGCTCGTCGAGTTCGCCGAGACGCACGGCGAGATCGGCCATGTTGATCGTGCCGGTTGCGGCGTAGAACAGCGCCAGCGCCGTGATGAAGAAGCCCGACGCGACGAGGCTGATCACGACATAGCTCATGCCCGATCGCACCTGGTCGGGTCGTCCACCGATCGTGATGAGGACGTAACTGGCCGCGAGCATCATCTCGAAGGCGACGAAGAGGTTGAACAGGTCGGCGGTGAGGAAGCTGGCCGACACACCGGTGGCGAGCACGAGATACACCGGATGAAAGGCGATGCGCTCTCGCTCGACGCCGGCCTGACCGACGGCGAAGATCATCACGGCGAGCAGCACGAGCGACGAGACGACGAGCATGAGACCGGCGAGTCGGTCGACCACGAGGCTGATGCCGATGCTCGCCGGCCATCCGCCGCTGCGGTGCACGACGATGCCCCCGTTGTCAGCCTCGACGAGGAGGGCGACGCTGATCGCGAGGACCGACGAGAGCGTCACGATGCTGAGCAGGCGCTGGGCGACGCGCCAACGCCCGAGCAGGACCGACAGGGCGGCCGCGAGGAGCGGGATGAGGATGGGGAGCGGGACCAGCGCGCTCATGAGCCGGCCCCCTGGTCGACCTCACCGGGCTCGAAGTCGGTCGCGGGACCCACTTCGGGATCGTCGGTTCCCTCCCGACCCTCGGCGTCGCGGCGCGCGATGAGTCGGTCCTCGACGTCGTCTTCGACCCGGTCGTCGCGGGTGAGCTGGAAGCTGCGGAACCCGAGCGCCAGCAGGAAGGCCGTGACGCCGAACGTGATGACGATGGCGGTGAGCGCCAACGCCTGAGGGAGTGGGTCGGCAGCGCCCGTTGCGGCACCGTCGATGATCGGTGGGCGACCGGGGCCGCCACCAGCAGTGACCAACAGCAGATTGGCGCCGTGGCCGAGCAGGCCGACGCCGATGATGATGCGCGACAGCCGACGCTGCATGAGCAGCCAGGACCCACACGCGAAGAGCACGGCGGCAACGAATGCCAGCAGGATCGTCACGATTGCGCCATCTCCGGCTCGTCGCTGATCAGGTTGCCGTCATCATCGAAGTCGCCGCGCTCGCCGAAACCCTCGTATGCCATCAGGACCAGGCCGACGACCACCAGGTACACGCCGATGTCGAAGGGCAGGGCGGAGGTGACCTTGAGCTTGCCGATCAGCCAGAACGTGCCTTCGTAGTCGGCGTGTTCGAGCACATCGTTGCCGGTCACCAGGGGCACGAGTGCGGTGACGGCCGAGATCACGAGCCCGGAGGCGAGCACGGTCCACGGCCGGAACGCGATGGCGCTGCGCACTGCGGCGACGCCGCCCGCGACGTACCGCAGGCTGATGGCCGCACCCGCGGTGAGGCCACCGACGAATCCGCCGCCCGGCTGGTTGTGGCCGGCGAACAGGAAGTACAGCGACAGGATGAAGATGTTGGCGTAGAGCAGACGGGACGACACGTCGACCAGTGGCAGGCGCCCGAATGCTTCCAATCGGCCCGGGCGGGCGTCGCCCGGGCGGCGTGCGGCGCGCGCGAGCGCCACCACACCGAGCGCTGCCACCAACAACACGGTGACCTCGCCGAGCGTGTCGAGGCCGCGGAAGTCGACGAGGATGACGTTGACGACGTTCGACCCCTTGCCGTCCGGAACCGAACGTTCGAGCATCTCGTCGGAGATCGACGGTGCGGCGACGTCGCTGCGCGCGCCGGTGGCGGCGAGTGCCAGGACGAACACGCACACACCGATCGAGATCGACACGACCAACCGGAGCGGGCCGAGGATCGCGGCCCGGGTGTCGACGAAACTGCGCGGCAGGAAGCGCAGCACCAGCACGAAGAGCACGGTGGCGAGCGTCTCGATCGCGAACTGCGTGAGCGCCAGGTCGGGGGCGCCGAACGACACGTAGAACCCGGCCATCGCGAAGCCCACGGCACCGAGGAGGAGCGCGGCAGCGATGCGCCGCTTGACGACGGTCGCGCCGATGGTCGAGCCGACGATCAAGACCGCGATGGGGATGTGCACCCAGTCGCCGTACCAGTCCGGCAAGTCGCCGAGTGCCCAGAATGCGGGCAGCGCCGAGCCGATCGCCGTGACGCTCAGGATGATCATCAGGTAGATCGGCAGGCTGCCGTTCTGCACCACTCGCGTCGTGCGCTTGGCGAACGAGAGCGCGCCGGTGACGATGCCCCAGAAGATGCGGTCGTCGTTGGGTGCCTTGCGGGTGATCGCGCCGACCGAGGTCTGCAGCGCCTCGACGCGGTGCCGCATCACGGCGAGTGCGATGCCGGCGGCGATGATGATCGTCGACCACAGCAGCGCCTGGTTGAAGCCGGCCCAGAGCACGACGTCCTTCGGTTTCGCCGCGGGGTCGATCGCGATGGTGGCCGACTTCACCAGCGTGTTGACGATGATCGGGGCGAGACCGGCGATCACCGAGAACGCGGCGAGTGCGACCGGCGGCCAGGCGAAGCCCCATGACGGCGCACGTGCGG
>JBCBDK010000119.1:0-8750 GCA_038529675.1 Actinomycetota bacterium | reverse complement strand
CCTCGATCCCGCTGTCCGGTCGCATCGTGGCGCTGGCCGACGTCTATGACGCCCTCGCCACCCGCCGCGTGTACAAGCGCGAGTGGGACATCAACGAGGCCGTGCACTTCGTCGCCTCCGGCTCGGGCGGGCAATTCGACCCCGAACTCGCTGACGCCTTCGTCCGCGTCATGCGCGCCCGCCACCCCGACGTCGACTGACCCCGTCGATCACCGCCTGCATCGGGCCCAGCAGCGCAACCGGCGCGACCCGTGCACCGGCGCGACCCGTGCACCGGCGCGACCCGTGCACCGGCGCCAGCCGCACCGATCGGTCCCACTCGCGCAGGTAGAAGCCGTCGAATCCGGGTACGTCGTGTGGCGCAGGTGGATTGTCGAGCCTGGCTCTGGACTCCTGGTCGCATCGATCCACCACTCACACGATGCCCGACCCGCCTGCTCGGTTCCCTCCCGCGTGCATCAGCCGCCACCTCATGCTCGACGCGTTGTACACAGTGAAGACGATCAGTGACCCCGCCGGAGTCCGAGCAGAGCGACCCCACTCGGTCGCCCGCCACGTGAATTTCGGGCGAACCGAGCGGGGCTGCGCCCTGCGGGGAGAACACGCACGAATCGGGCCGATGCGGGGACACGGCACCGCGATTCGTCGTCGCTGCCGCGATCTGTCGCTACCGCTGTCCACCGCCATGCGATCCGCTGCCACGCGATCCGTTGGGAAGGCGCTCGGACACGGACGATCGGCCGACCTCAACGGTTCCGTGAGTCGGTGGGGTCGAGGGCGTCGCGCAGCCCATCACCGACGAAGTTCACACACAGCACGGTCACGAGGATCAGCAGGCCGGGGAACCACACCAGCCACGGCGCCGTCTGGACGTAGCCCTTCGAGCCGGCGAGCATGTTCCCCCAGGTCGGCGTCGGCGGTTGGATCCCGAGCCCGAGGAACGAGAGCGCCGACTCGAGCAGGATCGCCCCGGCCACGGTGAGCGTGAGGTTGACGATGATCGCACCTAGCGCGTTCGGGACGATGTGGTGCACGACGATCCGGAACGGACCCGCACCGGTCGCCCGAGCTGCCTGGACGAAGTCCTGCTCCTTGATCTGCAGCGTCACGCCGCGCACGATGCGAGCGAGCCCCATCCACGTGATCGACGACACGATCAACACCACGGTCAGGATGCTGTCGCCGAAGATTCGTGCGGCGACGATGAGGAAGATCAGCGCCGGGAGTGCGAGCCAGAAGTCGGTCAGGCGCATCAGCACCGCATCGATCCACCGACCGGCGAATCCGGCGGTGAGTCCGACGGCCGCCCCGAACACACCGGCCACGATCGCGACGCCGAAGCCGACCATCAGCGACACACGGCCGCCGTACAGCAGCCGACTCAACTGGTCGCGACCCAGTGAGTCGGTGCCGAGCCAGTACTCGCCGTTCGGGCTCGCGAAGGTCGCGGTGAGGTCCTGATCGGTCACCTCGCGCGGTGCCAACCATGGTGCCGCCACGCACGCGGCGATGAGGAGCAAGAGGACGAACGCGGCAGCGATCGCGACCCGGTGGCGTCGAAAGCGACCCCACGCCTGCGCCCACTGCGATCGTGCCGGGTACTCGAAGTCGAGCAGCGTGGGGTCGATCTCGACACGAGCCGACCCGGGGAGTCGAACACGTTGCCGAGGTGTTGCCTGCGTGCCCTCCGCCGGGGTTGCCTCGATGCGACCCGACGACCTCGTCCAGGGATTCGCCGTCATGCGTTGCCCACCCGGATCCGTGGGTCGAGCACGCCGTACGCGAGGTCGGCGAGCAGATTGAAGAGCACGACGGCGAACGCAGTGATCATCAGCCACGGAAGGATCACCTGGTAGTCACCGTTCTGGAGCGCGTCGAGGAACAGCGGTCCCATCCCGGGCCATTGGAAGACCGTTTCGGTGATGACGAGCCCGCCGACGATGCCGCCGACGTCGTTGGCGAGTTGGGTGGTCACCGGGATCATGGCGTTCCTCGCCGCGTGTCGGCCGACGACCTGATGCTCCGGCAGCCCCTTCGCGCGAGCAGCCCGGACGTAGTCGGCGCCGAGTTGTTCGAGCATCGACGCGCGCATGAACCGGCTGTACACCGCGATTAGTTGGACGGCCAGCACGAGCGCCGGAAGGACCAGATGGCGAACCCGATCGAGGAGGTCGAATCCGTCGGTCCCCGGCGAGCGCATCCCCGACGTGTAGAGCAGCGGACCGTCGAGGCCGAGCCAATTCACGAGATAGAGCCCGAAGAAGAGCTGCAGCATGATCGCGAACCAGAAGTTCGGCATCGACAGCCCGAAGAACGCGAGGCCGGTCGAGCCGTAGTCGAACAGCGAGCCGCGCCTCGCGGCGGAGATGATCCCGATGCTCACGCCGATCACGAAGCTGAAGGCGATCGCGGTGATGCCGAGCACGAGTGTGTTCCACAGCGCAGAGCTCAGCTGTGGCCACACCTCGCGGTTCGACACCAGCGAGGTGCCGAGGTCGCCGCGCAACGTGTTGCCGAGCCAGCGGAGGTACTGCTCGACCGCCGAATCGTCGAGACCGAGCTGCTCGCGGTAGCGGGCGACGTCCTCCGCCGAGACCCTCGGGTTGGTCCGAATCCCGGCCTCGGGGCTCGTGACGGCTCGCGTCGCCACGAACGACACGATGCTCAGGACGAGCAGCATCGGCGCGGCGACCGCGAGCCGTCGGACGGCGTAGAAGAACACCGGCGGGCCCCATCCCTCCCGAGGCGGCCGTTCAGCCGACCAGGAACCAGTCGTACATGTTGGCGAAGCCGCCGTAGGAGCTCGCGGTGAAGTCGCCGATCGGTCCGTCGAGTTGGTCGCTCCGCCAGGCGGTGAGGTTCGGGAGTTGGTAGAGCGGAATCCACGCGACGTCCTCGCGAACGAGCGCACCGATCTCCTGGATCGTGGCGAGGCGCTCGTCGGGGTCGAGCTGTTCATCGCTGAGTCGAGCGAGTTCGGTGACCCGCTCGTTGTCCCAGGCGATGTTGTTCTGGCCGGCGCCGCCGTTGGCATCGCTCGGGATCTGATCGCGGTCGTAGATCGTCGTCACCGACGGATCCGGGCTCGCCACGTTTGCGTACAGCCCCATGCCGAACTCGAGTGCGGGCAGTCGGTTCTGGAACAGCTCGCCGGCATCGAGGTTGTTGATCTCGAAGCGGATGCCGAAGTCGGCGACCTGTTCCTGCACGAGCGCCTGGACGTCCTCGCGGCGACGGTTGCCTGCCACGGTGTTCCACTCGATCTCGAAGATCTGATCGCCCTTGGCCCAGACCCCGTCGTCGTTCCGCGCCCATCCCGCATCGGTCAGGATCTGTGCTGCACGGTCGAAGTCCTGCGTCGCATCGGCGAAGTCCGCACCGCACCACGGTCCGACGTTGGGCACCCAGCCACCGCACTGCAGCACCTCGGCGCCGGGGTCGACCGGGCCCATCACGGTGTCGACGATCTCCTGACGGTCGATGGCGAACAGCAACGCTTCGCGTACCGCCTTGTCGGCGAGGATCGGTGACTGCGGTGACTGCTGGTTCGGCCAGAGTCCCTCGAACACCACGCCGCCGGCGAGCGTGAAGTCGATGCCGTCCTGGTCGAGTCGTTCGTTCACGCCTGGCGACGGCTGCGGGAAGATCGCTGCGACCTCGCCGGTCTGCAACGCGATGATCTCGGTGTCGGTGTCCTCGCGCGGCACGAACGTCACCTGGTCGAGCAGCGGGACACGCTCCTCGTCCCAGAACGTGTCGTTGCGAACGAGCACCGCCTCTTCGCCGCCCCATGATTCGAGGATCCACGGTGCGCCGGAGAACCCGATGAAGTCGAGCATCTCGTCAGCGGTGTCGGTCGAGGTGAACTCGTCGGCCTTCAGGACGAAGCCCGTGCCGCCACCGAACAGATCCGCCCAGGGCGCGTAGTTCTTGGAGAACGTCACGACGGCGGATTTCGGATCGGTCGTGTCGACGTCGGTGATCAGGTCGTAGCCGGTCGTGGAGAGCGTGCCGACCGAGTCGAGGATCGCCCGCCAGGTGAACCGCACGTCCTCGGACGTGATCGGCGAGCCGTCGCTCCACACCGCGTCGTCACGGATCGGGAACGTGATGGTGAACGGGTCCTCGGTGATGAGCCCGTTGTCGATCGTCGGCGCCTCGGCCAACACCGGCGACGCCTGGTAGTTGCCGTCGGCGTCGACCTCCATCAGCTTCGGAAGGATGTGATGGATCACCGACCAGGTGAGCCACGACGCGTTCGAGCACGACGTGACCGGATTCAGACAGTCCGGCCACTGTTCGGCCGCGAACACGACGCTGCCACCCACAGCTCCGTCGTCCGCATCGTCCGAGCCGGCGCCATCGTCCGACGCGTCGGGTTCGCTCGGCGCGTTGCCGTCGTCGCTCGAGCCGTCGTTGCTTGCGGCGTCGTCGCTCGCCGCATCATCGTCGGCGAGTTCGGCATCGTCGGCAGCCGGCTCCTCGCTCGGTGCGTCGTCGGCGTCCTCCGTTCCGTCACTGCCGCAGCTCGCTGCGAGCACGGCGAGCGCAGCGGCCATGGCAGCAACTCGGATGGGTCGGCGGCGTGTTGATGAGCGCGTCGTCATGCATGCAACACGCACCTCACGCCACCGGTGGGGGACAGCTCGCCGGTGATGCCCCGGAAGTGCGCGGTCAGATGGCGCCGTCGGGTCGTAACACCGATTGCGCCGACGCATCGTCCGGCGATGTGTCCGACGATCCGAACACGGAGCGGATCAGCACGAGTTCCTCCCGCGCGGTCGGAGCCGCACCGCTCGCCGCCGAACCGGCGTCGACGAACTCAGTCGCATCGGACCGGGCGATCACGGTCGAGTCGTCGGTCGATCCATCGGCACCGAGCTGGTTCACGCTCGTCTCACCCGCCCGATCGGTACCGATGCCCGACGCCGGACTCGCCGGCGCATCGGACGACGAGCTTGCACCCGTGGCAGGAACCTCGTCGGCGACGAGCGCGTCGGCGCTGATCGCCGGCTCGGTCACCGCTGGATGATGCGTCATCACCGTCACCGTCCCGCCGATGAGGAGCAGGCCCGCGAGAATCGGTGGCCCGAAGCGGCGATGCGCAGGGGTTCGCGGCACGAAGCACGGCAACTCGACGTCGAGTTCCCGAACCAGGTGCGCCGCCCGGTGCAGGTGCTGGTCGACGTTCATCGTTCCGGCTCCGGCTCCGGCGCCGGCTCGAGTCGTGCGGCGGTGATGAGCTCGGCGAGCGCTTCCCGCCCGCGTTTGAGGTGGGTCTTGACGGTTTCGGTTCCGAGCTGCAGGATCTCGGCCACCTCGGCGATCGGGCGGTCCTCGAGGTAGACGAGCGCGAGGACCTCGGCCTGGCGAGGCGAGAGTCGGCGCAGCGCGGTGAGCACCTCGTCGTCGGCCACGTCGATGGAGGCATCGGTGGAGGGTGCTCGTGACGCGCGGGCGAGTGCGGTTCGCTCGCTGGCTTGGCGCCGCCGGAAGGAGATCGACCGGTTGATGACGACGCGCCGGACCCACAGGTCCGGTCGGTCGAATCGCGAGATCCGCCGCCACCGGGCGTGCGCGGCGACGAATCCCTCCTGGGCGAGTTCCTCGGCGATCGCCCTCGATCCACAGAGCGAGAACGCGAGCCGAACGACCGTTGCGTAGTTCGCCGCGTAGAACTGATCGAACGAGCTCGGCGACGGTCGCCGCGAGCCGCCGGGCGCTCCGAGCGATCGAATCGGGTCGGGAAATGTGCCCGCCACCGCCTCTGGCATCTGATGCGCGTCAGCAGGCGCAGGACTCCCCATGTGGAGCACACGCAGCAGCCGGGCCAGGCGGGGGACATGCTCGCGGGATTCTTCATCGGCTCGCGACGATGACGCAGCCGTTGCGTCGCTGAGTCGGCGACGGTCGACGTCGATCACCCGCCGACGCATGGCGCCCATGTGCGGACGCTAGTCCACCTCGATCGCGGCGATGCCGAACGGCTGATGCGGCGCCGTGCCTCCCTCGCCCGCCGGGGCGCCTCGCCGACATTCGCCTGTCATCGGCAGTCATCTACGGTCGGGGCCATGACGACCACGCGCGACGAGCGGATCGACACCCGCGCTCGCAACGAGAAGTGGCAGAACCCTCCGCTGTGGATCGACATGCTCGACTGCATCAACTGCGACGCGTGCCTCCGGCACTGTCCACCGCACTTCGGTGCGATCTTCAACCACGGCCCCGACGTGGTGATCGTCCCCGAACTGTGCTCGGGCTGCGACAAGTGCCTGCCCGCCTGCCCGGTCGACTGCATCCACCCCCACCCGGCGTGGCCGGCCGAGCCCACGCCGACCGAGTGGTGGTCCCTGCCTCGCAGTGTCGACGACCCGTATTGATCGGAGGATCGACCATGCAACAGCTCACCCAGCGCCAGACCGAGTTCGTGCTCGCGCAACCGATGTTCGTCGTGGCTACGGCTGCGGCCGACGGCAAGGTCAACGTCGGGCCGAAGGGGATGGACACACTTCGTGTCCTCGCGCCGGATCGGATCGTGTGGCTCAGCTTGACCGGTTCGGGCAACGAGACGTCGGCTCACGTGCTGGCCGACGGACGAATGACCCTGCTCTTCATGTCGTTCGGCCCCGACCCGCTCATCCTGCGGGTCTTCGGCACGGCGCGCGTCGTCCATCCTCGGGATCCGGACTGGCCCGAACTCGTCGGGCTGTTCCCGACATACGGCGGGTCGCGGCAGGTGTTCGACGTCTCGGTCGAGTACGTCCGATCGTCGTGTGGCACCGGTGTGCCCGAGATGGACTTCGTCGCCGACCGCGGCGTCACCGAACTCGAGCCGCACTACGCGCAGATGACCGAGGACGAGCTGCACGACTATTGGCAGCGCAAGAACACCACCAGCCTCGACGGCCTCGCGACGGGGCTGTTCCCGGACCGATGACGTCGCTCGATCGGGCGCTGCCGTCGCAACCGATCCGAGCGGCGCTGATCGCAGTCCATACCGAACGCTGAACGGCTGTCCGCTCCGATGTGATCGGCGTGGGCGAGCGGCTAGACAGAGGGGATGTCGGCTGTCCCCGTCCTCGCAGACTGCGAGGCGTTCTCCCACGACGCCGGGCCCGGCACGCGGTCCGGCGTCCTCGTTCTCCACGGCTTCACCGGGAACCCGTCGTCGATGCGGTTGCAGGCGCACGCACTGGCCGACGCGGGTCACCACGTCGAACAGCCCCGCCTTCCCGGCCACGGGACCTCGCTCGACGACATGCTCGCGACGACGTGGGCGGACTGGAGCGGCGAAGCGGCGGTTGCGTACGATCGGCTTGCCGCACGTGCCGATCGCATCGTGGTCATGGGGCTGTCGATGGGCGGCACGCTCACGCTCTGGACCGCGCTCGAACGGGTCGGCGACTCGAGGTTGCGTGGCCTGATCTGCGTGAACCCGGCCGCGGCGCACGAGGCCGAGGAGATGCGCGCCGGACTGACCGCACTGCTCGACGACGGCACGACCGTCGTGCCGGCGATCGGCTCGGACATCGCCGATCCAGAGCAGACCGAGATCTCCTACGACGGCACACCGGTCGCGCCGCTGGTGTCGTTGATCGATGCGAAGGCCGCCATCGCCGACCGCTACGGCGAGCTGTCCGTCCCGCTGCTGTTGTTCACGTCGTACGACGACCACGTCGTCCCACCGGATCAGAGTCGCCACCTGGCCGCGACCCACGGCGCCGGCGACGGCGAACTCGTGGATCACGTGTGGCTCGAGCGGAGTTACCACGTGGCCACCCAGGATCACGACCGCGACCTCATCACCGAGCGGTCGCTCGACTTCGTCAGCCGGGTCACGGCGTGACGCCCGTGGTGGCCATGCAACTGATCGCCTCAATCCCCAGCCCGTCGTTCAACTCGATCGGACCGCTCAACATCTACGGCTTGTGCATCGCACTTGGCGTGATCGCTGCCGTGTGGGTGTTCGGCCGGCGACTCGAGCAGCGCCGGTTCGGCACGGCAGACGATGCCAGTTCGATCGCGATCTGGGCCGTGCTCGCCGGCGTGGTCGGGGCGCGGCTCTATCACGTCGCGACGGATTGGGAACGGTTCGAGGGGAACTACTCGGCCATCCCGAGGCTGTGGGAGGGCGGGCTCGGCATCCCCGGTGGCCTCCTCGCCGGCATCCCGGTCGGGCTCTGGATGGCGCGCCAGAAGGGAATCCCGTTCGCGGTCGCCGCCACGTGCGCCGCACCCGCCATCCCGCTCGCCCAGGCGATCGGGCGATGGGGCAACTACTTCAACCAGGAGCTCTACGGGCGAGCAACCGATCTGCCGTGGGCGCTCGAGATCGATGCCGACCATCTGGAGCCCGGCTTCGAGGTCGGGACCACGTTCCATCCGACGTTCCTGTACGAGTCGCTGTGGAGCCTCGCGCTGTTCGCACTGCTCCTCGTCATCGACAAACGCCTGCGGCCCGGACCCGGTGCGCTGATGGGGCTGTACCTCGTCGGCTACGGCCTCGGTCGGTTCTGGGTCGAAGGGCTGCGGATCGACCCGGCCGACGAGATCGCCGGGCTCCGCTTCAACCAGTGGGTCGCGCTCGCTGCGGTCGTCGGCGGCGCAGCCCTGTTCGTCGCGCTGCGTTCGCGTCCGTGGCCGACCCCGGGCGGCGACCAGCTCGACGCAGCCGAGGTCGGCCACCCGGGCGACGACGGCGAACCCTCGCGCGGAGCCGATGCCGACGTCGACGCCGAGCTCTTGGCGAC
>JBCBDK010000118.1:0-8877 GCA_038529675.1 Actinomycetota bacterium | reverse complement strand
CTGTCGTGGTTCTCCTGGACGGTCGGCGGGTTCTGGCCGGTCGCTGCGATCGCCGGGCTCATCGTGGGGCTGCCCGGTGGGGCGATGTCGTACCGTTCGCGACTCGAACAGCAGGCCGCACGTCGCGCTCGGATCCTTCGGCTCGAGGTCTACAGCATCACCGTGGCGCTGTCGGTCCTGACGCGTGCCGGCGTCGGCCCGTTCGGAGCGCTCCGCCAGGTCGCCGCTCGTGCGAACGGGGTCCTCGCCCACGACCTCCGTCTCGGACTCTCGTGGATGGAGCGCGGCGCCGACGGCACCGAGGTCCTCGAACGGCTTGCTCGCGAGTCGCCCGAGCCCGCCGTCGGGCGCCTGCTGCGGGTGCTCGCATCGTCGAACGCCACCGGCCGGAACCCTGCAGGGGCACTCCGCGACCTGGCCGAGCAGCTGCGCCGACAGCGAATCGAACAACTCGATCAGTGGTCGACGAAGCGCCGGGCCGCGATGTTGCTGCCGACGGTGCTGCTCATGTTCCCCGTTCTGTTGCTCTACGTCCTCGCGCCCGGAGCGCTCGTCCTGCTCGGACTCTGAACGCTCTGCCATCGACCCGTCCACCCGTCATCGCCCCTTCCCAACCACCCACCCACACCACCCACACCACCCATCCACACCACCCACCTACGGAGGAACACCATGAACCAGCAGCTCGATCACCAGTCGCTCGGCCACGATCTCGCGGCCTGTGCGACGCACGGCGAACGCGACGACGAGTCGATCGATCCGTACCGCGACCGGGGTGCCACGACCGCCGAGCTCGCACTCTGGGTCGTTGGCGGCCTCACGTTCGTCCTGTCCATCGTCGCCGTCGTGACGCCACTCGGCGCCACCCTCGCCGAGCGGATCGCCGAACTGATCGGATGAACGACCGACGCTCGTCCCACCCTCGCCGCCGAGCGAGGACCCGACGACCCGTTCGCGGCTTCGTGTCGCTCGAACTCGTGGTTGGGTTCACCCTCTTCCTCGGCGTCGTGCTGCTGGCGATCAACCTCGCCGTGCTGCACTACGCGCAGGGCGCCGTCCGGGCTGCCGCCGAGGAGGGTGCCCGCGCCGGCGCGGCTGCCGGCGAGGGTGTGGACGGGTGTCGAGCCACGGCGATCGCGACGTTCGACGACGTGCTCGGCGGCTCGTACGGATCGGACATCGGCTTCGACTGCGTCGAGCGGAACGGGGCGATGGTGGCACGCGCCACCGGCGGCTTCACACCCTGGATCGCGCTGATGCCAGGCGTGAACGTCGACCTCGAGGTCGTCGTGGCCAAGGAGCCCGAGCCGTGAGACGACCGACCGACGACCGTGGATACGCGACCGCCGAGCTCAGTCTGGCCATCACGTTCATCCTCATCCCGCTGCTCGTCGTGTCGCTTGCGTTCGCGCAGTGGCCGTCGCGTCGCGGGGTGGCAACGGCCGCCGCTGCCGAGGGTGCACGCAGCGCCGCGCTCGCGAACGACGCTGCGAGTGCCGAACTCGCCATGGCCGAGCGGGTCCGAGAGGTGACCGCAGCCGCCGGCCTCGATCCGGGCGAGGTCACCGCTCGGCTGGACGGTGTGTTCGCCCCCGGCGAACACATCACCGTGACCGTCACCGTCGACCTTCCCGCCGTCGTCCTCCCACTGGTCGGCACCTACGCCGCGACGAGCGAGAGCCAGAGCGCGACCGAACGCATCGAGATCCATCGGAGCTTCGAACGATGACCGAGGTGTTCACCAGCCGGGAGCGACGGCACCGCGACGACGGTTTCGCGACGACGTGGGTCGTCCTCGTCGTGCCCGTCGTGATCGTGTTTGCGCTCATCTCGGTGTCGCTCTGGAACGGGATCACCGTGCGGCGACAACTGGTCGAGATGGCCGAGTCCGCAGCTCGGGCCGGCGCCAACGGCATCGACGTCGACCGGTTCGCCGCCGACGGCGACCTCGTGCTCGACCCCGAACGCTCTCAGCTCCTGGCGTCGGAGACCTTGTCGCTCCAGGCGAACCGCGACCTGATCGGCGACGTGCGCATCGACGTCGAGCGCGACCGAATCGTGGTGGAACTGTCCGGCACTGCGCCGCTGTTGCTGTTCGGAAGCAGGCCGGTCGAGGTCGACGCCGCCGCCGCACCCCGACGAGGAGCCCCACCACCATGACCACTCGCAACGCCACCGCCTTCGACTGGATCTGCGTTCGTCCACCCGGCGACGCTCCGACCGAAACGGACGACTTCGACGAACCACATGTCCGACGCCCGCGGGATCGCCCCGGCGTCGTCTGGTTCTCCATCGTGCTCGCCGCGGTGACCGTCGCTCAGTCCGTCTACGTCCTGCTCGACGCCACCGGCTCGCCCTGAGCGCTCGTCGCTCGCGCCGTCGGTCCCTTCCCCGCATCCCACTCGCCTTCGCCACTCCGTCATCGCACTCACCACGAGGTCATCCCATGATTCACGTCGCACGTCGTCCTCATCCCTGGATCGCAGGAGCGGTCATCATGTTCGGACCGCTCGCCGGCGCATCGATCGCCTCGGCTGCGCCCGACGCACCTGCCGAGCCGGGCCCCGAGGCGCCGCCGGTCGACACGGCGACGTGGCGCATCAGCTGGTCGGCGGGCGGTGCCGTACTGGCTGGTTCGACGGTCGGCCTGTGGATCGACCCGGCGCCGGTGACCCTGCCGGCCGGCGCCGAGATCGAGTGGGTCCTGCCGACCGGGACGGTCACCACGACCGAGGGAGGCAGCGAGGACGCTCCGGCAGTTGTCGCCGCCTTCGACACGATCGGAGCGATCGAGGTGACGGCCCGGGTGCTGGTCGACGACGTGCTCGTCGACACGCTCACGATCGACGCCGCGGTCACCGACGTCCGGTCGGTCTCGGTGCCGACGCAGGACCCGCCCGACGCCGCGGCACGCTCCGGCCGGCGGGTGACGGACGCCGGACTCCGCGAGCTGTTCGGCGACGACGCCAACATCACGATCGTGTCGTCAGCATCGCTGCCGCTCGACGAGGCCGGAGCCATCACCGTCGATGGCTCGATCTCGGAGTGGGCCGGGCCGGCGGCGGTCGTCGGGCCAGGAGGCGGCGGCTCGCCGACGGAAGCGGCAGCGACATCGCTCCTCCTCTTCCTGGTCGAGGCCGGAGCCATCACCCTCGCCGATGCCACGGCCCTGCTCGACGACGAGGCGGTGGTCGCTGAGCTCGGAACCCGTCTCGATCTGCTGCGATCCGGCATCTCGGTCGCGGCCGGCGACCGCCTGCCGAACGGGACCGTGGCGACCGAGCGGGTCTCGGAACTGCTGTCGTTCGTCGAGATCGGCTCGTCCGACGACCTCGGCGACGTATCGCTGCTCCTGCTCGGAGCGCGCGGTGTCCTGCCGGGGGGTCGGCGGTTCGGCGACTCCGCCGAGGAGATGTTCGCGCTCGGACTGACCGTGCTCGACGCCCTCGTCGCGACGGACCTCCTCGACGCGTCGACGGCACGCTCGCTCGCCACGAACCGGACACTGCTCACCGGCCTCGGCCGGGCGACCCTCGATCCGACCGATCGCGATGCGATCGACGCGGTCCGAGCCGTCGCCGACGCTGCCGGGCCCCGACTCGAACAGGTGCTCGGCTCGTCGGGCGGCCGCGTGACCGGGGCGCGAGCGATCGCCGCCTGGCTGCTCGCCGGCGATGCTCGGGACATCCCCGACGTGCTCGACGAACGGGGGTACCGCTTCGACGGATCGGTGCAGGTCATCGGGAAGCTGACCCGACGCCACGAACTCACGAAGCGGGACGACCTCCTCATCGTGCTCGGCGGCGTCGACGACGACGGTCGGCCTGACGGCAACGCCGGCGACGACACCGTCATCGTCTTCGGCGGGCTCGACGGCGACTCCGAACTCGACGGCGACAAGGGCAACGACACTCTCGTGGTACTCGGGTGGGCGGGCGACGACTCCGACATCGAAGGCGACGGCGGCGCCGACCACGTCGTCGTGATCGGCTCGACCGGACGAGACCTGGACCTCGAACTCGGCTCGGGCAACGACGAGGTGCTGCTCTCGGGTTCGATCCACGACACGAACACCGACCTCGACAGCGGCGACGACCGCTACACGATCATCGGCGACGCCGTCCGATCCAGGGTCGACAGCGAGTCCGGCTCCGACTCGATCGAGGTCATCGGTCGCTTCGCCGACGGGCGCGTGGACGGCGACTCGGGGTCCGACGTGTTCCGCCTCCGAGGCGACATCGCCGACTCCTACATCGAGTTCGACTCCGGCTCGGACGAGGTGAACGTGGAGGGCCGCATCGAAGGCTCCCGGGTCCGCACCGGCAAGCACGACGACACCGTCGTCTACGTCGGCGAACTCGACTCGTCAACGCTCCGCCTCGACCGCGGTGACGACGTGCTGCAGTTCTTCGGGCGCCTGCTCGACTCGAAGATCGACGGGCGCAAGGGCGAGGACCGCATCACCGTCGACGGCGAGTTCCGCGACGCCGAGGTCGACGGTGGTCGATCCGCCGACGTCATCAGCCTGGCCGGCCTCGGTGTGGGTGGGTTCGTCGTCGACCTCGGGAAGAACAAGCGTGGCGACGACACGCTCGTCGTCACCGACGAGTTCGAGGGGAACGTCTCGGTACGCGACCCGAAGCGATCGTTCGTGTACAGAAACTCGACGAAGGTGCACCAGCAAGACGTGGTGCTGCTCCTCGGCGAAGGCTGGGAACAGATCGACGACCCCAGCGGAGGGCTCCGCCTCCGACGCGTCGGCCCCGAGACGGGCGCCGTCCTCGCCGAGGTGCAGGCGATCGGCGATGCCGAGCATCTCGAGAAGATCGTGGCGCTCACCGGCGACACGCCGTACGCCTCGTACCAAGACCTCGACCCGGAGATCCGCCGCCGACCGGGAGCGATCATCGTGTCGGCGGTCGGCACCGTGCTCGGCGTTGCTGCGACGGTGGCGACCGCAGGCGGCGCCGCACCGGCGCTGGCACTCGCCTTCACGTCGTCGGCGGCCGCGGCGACGACGGCGTCGCAGATCATCGATCGCGAGGACTTCGGCTCGATCGCACTCGGCGCGATCGCCTCCGCCGCCTCGATCGCGGGCGCACAGGGGATCAAGGAGGCGGCGATCGTCGGCTCGATCGTCAAGGCGACGAAGGCAGCGCTCGACGAGAACTTCCTCGCCGCTGCACTCGGCGCAGCTTCGATCGGGTTGCAGCTCGCACCCGACGACGTGATCAGCGCCGACATCGTCTCCCGCTACGAGCAGGCCGCCGGGGCGCTCGAGACCGTCGTCGACGGTGCCGACGATCCGCTCCAGATCCTCGCCGCCATCGCCCAGGTCGCCTCCGCTGCCGCACCGGGTCCCGTCGAGGGCGTCGACGGCGACCCGGGGCTACGCGCAAGGATCAAGGATGTGTCGAGTGGGTTGACCGCGCTCGACACCGCGCTGAAGTCGAAGGACGATTCCGCCGCGCTCGACGCGCTCATCGCACTCGCCGGCCTGGGCGTGACCGCAGCGGATCTCGCCGGCGCGACCGAACTCGGCTTCGACATCGGCACGGCGCAGTCCGCACTGCGCGTGGTCGACAAGATCGTCGACGGCGACATCCCGGGTGCCCTCCTCGACGCCGGTACGTTCTTCGAGCGCACCGGCTTCACCGAGTCGACCCTGTTCGAGGCCCGCGACGACGTCGTCACGGCGGACGGCCGACCGCTCGGCGACCGCATCGAGACCAACACGGCCGCCGGTGCCGCGCAGCTCGCAGCTGCGCTTGCCGCGGTGGTGAACGGGGTCGGGTCGGGTGACCTGACCGGGGCTGCGCAGGCGTTCCACCGGGCACTCGAGCAGGGGGTGCTCAACGTGTCAGGCATCCGCATCGGCGACGAGCTCCGAGAGTTCGTCCTCGGCACACCACCGCCGGACGGCACGGTCAAGGTGAGCGACCGAGAGGGCAACGAGTTCGCCGTCGCCTTCGACGGCGGACGGCCGGTCGCCGTGTACGACTCGACTGGGACCATCATCACGTCGTTCGTGCCGCGCGACGACGGTCGCCTCGACGTGCTGGGTGTGAGCGGTTCGGTGGAGCTGATCCTCGATCCGGTATCGGGGGCTGCCGTTCATCCAGGCGATGACGTGCAGCTGCTTCCGGTGCCGGACGGGTTCGAGTTCGGACTCGGGGGCCGTGGCGGACCCTCGCAGGTCGCCCTGCCGACGTACTACGACAACGCCACGTTCGACTCGAACGTCATCCTCGCGCCCAGCGACCAACAGCGGATCCGCGAGGCGTACCAGTCGCTCGGCGTCGGACATCTCACGCCGGATGAGGGCGCGTTGTTCATCGGCGTGACCGACCGCTTGCCGGTGTCGTCGCAGTCCGGTGCGGTACTCCGCACACCGACCGGCGTCACGCCGGTGCTCGCGCTGGAGCGGGCGCGGGAGTTCGCGACACGGCACGGCATCCCGGTCGAGAACTGGCTGAGCTACGTCACGCTCCAAGAGACCGGTGCCGTTCCGCTCGTGTCGGCGGTCGAAGCCGGCTTCGTCTCGGTCGAGGGCAGCGAGGTCGCCACGGAGTACATCTCCGCCTCCGAGCACCCCGATATCGGGTTCTACGTCGGCATCGTCGTGCGGAACAGCAGCGATGCTCCGGCCCAGTATCGACTGATCAACGACGCGGTCGAGGGGGCGTTCGGCTCGGCCTTCTCCTCGCTCGGTCTTGACGGATCGAATGCGGCGACGCAGTTCGACGCAGCGCTCGCAGCCTCGAACGGATCGACCTACCTCGAGCGGTTCGACGGCGCGATCTCTGCCGTCGCAGCTCAGAACGGGGTCTCGGCCGACGAACTCGAGCGTGCGCTCCAGCGCGAGTACGTCGAGGAGCTCCGCTGGCGCGCGGAGGGGGCAACACTCCGGATCCAACGGCCAGGGGGCACGTCCTCGGTCCCGGAGTCGGGTGGCGACGACACGGTGCTCGTCGCGACTCGATCACTCGACGACGTGCTCGGCACCGATGCGGGG
This sequence comes from Actinomycetota bacterium, assembly GCA_038529675.1. Taxonomy (GTDB): domain Bacteria; phylum Actinomycetota; class Acidimicrobiia; order Acidimicrobiales; family Ilumatobacteraceae; genus Ilumatobacter_A. The sequence goes on along the minus strand of JBCBDK010000118.1, from coordinate 1,862 downwards.
TTCGAGGCGCCGCCGGCCGACGAGACCGACGGCGCCGACGACGGACCGACGTTCTCGCTGCCCAACTTCGACCCGGACCTGTCGGATGCTGTGTACGAAGAGACGTACGACGAGGACGGCGAGCCCGTCACGGTCCTCTACGACGAAGACGGCTTCCCACGAGCGAAGTTCTACGGCGACGCCCTTCGACCGACGTTCGTCTACGAGCCCCAACCGGATGGCCGGGTGCTCGTGCGCGACGGTGAGCACGGGCTGTCCATCGAACTGCAGGACCTCGACACCGGCGCGGTGACCCCGATCCTCAACGACCTGGCGCCGGTCGATCCGTTCGACGACGGAGCCGTGCTCCCGACGACGGTCGACGCCACTACCGTGATCGCGCAGACACCTGCGGAGGCGTCCCAGGTTCGCACCGAGTTCCTGCGCATCCCGTGGTCGGATGACGCAACACCGCCGCCGTCGCTGCCCGACGGCATCGTGTCGCCGACCTCGGGGCTCTTCGACTCCGAACCGTCGACACCGGCACTCGAGGAGCTGGCGGAGTACATGAGCGAGACGGCGGACCTCGCCGCGCTCGCGAATCGACCGGTCGCCGGGGATCTGCTCCGGCACTTCCTGAGTCGCAGCGGAACACCGTTCGAGGTCGATCTGAAAGCGGCGCGTCGCGACAACCCGACCGCCGATCAGACGATCACCGAGGTCGAGCGCAGCCTTCGCGAACGGATGCTGCTCTGGGCAAAGGAGCAGCATGCGGAGCACGGAGCGGTCCCGGCGCGAACGTTCGCCGGATCGGGTTGGACGAGCGTCGAGCTCGACGGCACCCGGAACTGGCGCGATGGGATCAACAACGCGAGCATCGCAGTGTCCGGACGGATCGAGGTCACCGCCGATGGCCGGGTCCGGATGTCGACCTCGACGCACCTGTACGACCGATACGACTGGGAGCGCGGAGGATGGGCGGGCGTCAGTGTCCCGACAGTCGGCGTCGGTCCGTTCACCCTTCACCGCGGCCGCAATGTGTTCGACCGGGACATGTCAAGGCTCCATCGCGCCGGTCTGGCCCGAGACTTCCCCGTCCACGGGACGTCCACGGCCGACTACGAGTTCTCGATCGGCCCACAGTCGTTCGATCCGACCTCGCTCGACCGAGACTGGTTCGCCACCGACGACGGTCCCCTGTTGGTCGCTCAGGGCGGACCGGCACTGACCGACACCCCCCTCCTCCCGAGCCTCGAGGAGGGGTCGGGCAGTGAACCGACGTTCTCGAGCGCCGGCGACCTCACGCCAGTGCTCGACCTCGAACTCCCGCCGTTGACACCCGACGGTCTCCTCCCCGACCCATCGACGCTCAGCGCGCCCTCCGAGTCGGATCAGGCCGTGCCGGCGCAACCGACCAGCCGAGCAGGCTCGCTCCTCGACGCCGACCACCTCGCTGAGATCGTGGTTCCCACCGCACCGGATCACCCTGATCTCGGGGCGACCACGTCGGCACCACCTCAGGAGGCCCCGCCGACGCAACCGCGTGTCGGACAGCCGGTCGCTCAGAGTCCAGAGGAGATCGACGAACTCCTCGAACGAGGTCACACCATTCGATTCGGTGTCGGACAGGAACACTTCGAAGCCTCGACCGCCGACCCGAGCGACGACCAACCCAGGCCCAGCGCGGACGATGGCAGGACGGGGCAGACGACGGAGGACGAGCAGGAGGAGGCACACAACCCGTTCAAGGCGCCGATCTTCGCGGGGAGCGGGGTGATCGCTTCCTGGCTGCTCAACCGGGGGCTGCAGCCCGACGTCGGACAGGTGCCAGAGGGTGTGATCCTGAAGCGACTCGCACCGAACCTGACACGAGGCTTTGCGCA
>JBCBDK010000117.1:0-8892 GCA_038529675.1 Actinomycetota bacterium | reverse complement strand
ACGCCGATCCCGCCGTTCCGCGACTACCGGGTCAGTGCGTGTGCCGATCCTGCGACCGTCGAGCGAGCCGCCGACCTCGTGCGGGCAGCGAAGCGCCCGATGGTCATGGCCGGCACGTCGATCAAGTGGTCCGACGCCGGCGCCGCGCTCCGACGTTTCGCCGAGGCGACGCGCATCCCGGTGTACACGAACGGCATGGCGCGAGGTCAGCTGCCGATGAATCATCCGCAGTTCTTCAACCGCACCCGGAAGGATGCGCTCCGCGACGCCGACGTCGTCATCCTCGCAGGCACGCCGCTCGACTTCCGGATGAAGTACGGCGCGTCGATCCCACCCGACACCACGATCGTGCAGCTCGATCTCGACGAGACGCTGATCGGCCAGAACCGCGCTGCCGACGTCGGCCTCGTCGGCAATCTCGGCACCAATCTCGACGCGTTGCTCGCCGCACTCGATGCGACCGGCGGCCTCGATCACGGTGGATATTCCGATCAACTGCGCGCCGGCGAACTCGCAGCCGATGAACGGCTCGCCGCGCAGTTGAACTCCAGCGAGATCCCGATCGACCCGATGCGACTGTGTCGAGAGATCGCCGACTTCGTCTCGGCCGACGACGAGATGATCGTGATCGGCGACGGTGGCGACATCGTCGCCCAGGCATCGAAGGTGCTTCAGGTGCCGCCGAACGGCACCTGGATGGACCCGGGTCCGCTCGGCACGCTCGGCGTCGGCATGCCGTTCGCACTCGCCGCGCAGATCGCCCATCCGGACCGTCGCGTCCTGATCGTGTACGGCGACGGATCGTTCGGTCTGAACGGGTTCGAGTACGACACGGCGGTCCGCTTCGGGCTCCCGATCATCGGCGTCGTCGGCAACGACGCGGCGTGGGGGCAGATGATGCGTCCGCAGGCGATGATCTACGGACAGGAACGACTCGTCGCGACCGAGCTCAACTCGACGCGCTACGACCGGGTGGTCGAGGCACTCGGCGGGCACGGCGAACACGTGACCGAACCCGACCAGATCCGCCCGGCGCTCGATCGAGCGGCTGCGTCGGGCAGGGCGTCGCTGGTCAACGTCGAGATACGCACCGACGTCGGCGCGCCGAAGGGCTCCACCTACGTGTGAGCGCAGCCGTCGACCGCAGGCGGGGACCCGAGCAGCGAACTCGGTGGACGCGCCCGCTGTACGAGACGGGACTTCCGGCCCTGGAGGCGTTGCGCCATCGTCGGCACAGTCGCGCGATGGAGACCCTGATCCTCGGACGTCCCGGAGCCGAGCGCAGCGAGCTGATCGAGTTGCTCACCGACGCCGGCATGACGGTGCATGCGTGCCATGAGGACGCGTGGGGGTGTGCAGGACTGGACGACCGGTGTCCGCTCGACGCACGACCGCTCGACGCCGCCATCGCAGTCGCGCCCGCCGGCGATGCGCTCGATCCGCAGGGCGTCGCATGCGCTCGACGGGCACGTCTCCCCGTCATCACCGTCGGCGGCGTCGACAGCGATCCGATCCTCAGGCTCGCCGACGCAGAGGTCCGAGAGGTCGGCCCGACCATCGTCGAGCTCGTTCGAACGGTCGCGCGCGACGCCATGCGCCACCGCGTCGCGATCGAGGAGGCTGCTCCCGATTTCCTGCTGGCGGGCGAGCGGCTCGAGGTCGACGTGCGACGCATCGCCGGTTCCCTGCAGATCGACATCGCCGGTTCGTTCGCCGACGACCGGATCGGGCAGATCGCCGACCAGGTCCGCGCCGCAGCGCGTCGCTTCGATCCGCTGGCACCGTCGATCGACGTGAGCGTCACGGACCGGACCGACTGACGTCGCGCCGAGTCCCGACCGGCGACGCAGTGCCGCTGGTCGTGCGATCCTGAAGCGATGAGTGCGCGACTCGACGCCGACGAGTTCATCGCATGGGTAGCGCGACGAACGGCCGAGGCCACGCGATCGGACGACCGGCTGCTCCTCGGACTCACCGGCCCACCCGGCTCGGGCAAGTCGACGTTGGCCGAACGGATCCGCAACGAACTCGGTGGGATCGTCGCTCCGATGGACGGCTTCCATCTGCCGAACGCGGCGCTCGACCGCCTCGGCCGCCGCCACCGCAAGGGCGCACCCGACACATTCGACGCACTGCGGTTCACCGAGCGCGTCGAGCGGCTGGCGAGCGGGGCCGGCGACGTCGAGTGGCCGACGTTCGATCGCAGGCAGGACGAACCGATCGAGTGCGGCGTCACCGTTCCCGCCGACGCGAACCCGGTCATCGTCGAGGGCAACTACCTCCTGCTCGACGACGAACCGTGGGTGCGGATTCGACCGCTCCTCGACGACATCGCGTACCTCGACCTCGACGCGCCGACGCGGACCGATCGCCTGGTCGCTCGCCATGTCGCCTTCGGTCGGACCCCCACGGACGCCGCTCGATTCGTACGCGAGTCCGACGAGATGAACACGGCGTCGATCGAACGAGGCCTGGTGCGGGCCTCGATCGTCGTCGACGTCCGGTGATCGTCACAGGGCAGCTGCATCGAGCCGTCGCCCGCCGGGTCGCGAACCGGTGCGAACGGCTGTCCGTGCGGCCCGAAGTTCCGAGGGCAGCCGTGTGGTCGACCCGAACGGGCCGATCGGCCGATGCGCACCCGGCCACCGCGGGCGGATGATCGAAGGATGAACGAGACGCACACCTCCACGGACCGAACGGCGCCCGGCGACGGAACGAGCCGGAGCCCGTGGCTGCCACCACGGTGGTTCATCCGACTCGCCTGGCGTATCCATCGAGGGCTGTATCGCCTCAGCCGCGGGCGGTTCGGTCTTCGCACGCCGCGCGACGATCGCTACGGACTGATGCGCGTCACCGCCGTCGGTCGACGCTCGGGGCGCCCACGCGGTGTGATGCTGGCCTACTTCGAGGACGACTCGAACCTCGTGACGATGGCGATGAACGGCTGGGGCGCACCCGAGCCGGCGTGGTGGTTGAACCTCCAAGCGAGGCCACAGTGCGACGTCCACGTCGTCGGCGAGCACCGGACCATGCGAGCCCGGGCGGCTGACGAGCGGGAGCGACCGCAGCTCTGGGATCGGTGGCGTGAAATCGACAGGCACCTCGATGCCTACGCCGCCCGCCGACCGAACGAGACCGCGGTGGTCATTCTCGAACCGATCGACGAGGCAACGGTCGGCCCGGGTGCGTCGCCGCCCCCGTCGACGACGCGATGATGCTGGCTGTGCGCAGCTCCGACCAACGCCGACTCGACCTCACCTATGACGCCGCCCGTCACCGCTTCCTCGACGCTGCGGTGGCTGCCGGCGCTCGTGTCGAGTCGCATCCGCACCCCGCTCGCGGGCGCGAGGGTGAAGCGCTGGCGATCGACGTCGCCACGGTCGGGCCCGACGACGCGGACGATGTCGTCCTCATCGTGTCGGGGACCCACGGTGTGGAGGGCTACGCCGGATCCGCACTGCAATCGTGGTGGCTCGAGACCCACGCCGACCCGTCGATCCGCATCGTCTTCGTCCACGGCCTCAACCCGGTCGGCTTCTCGTGGGTTCGCCGCGTCAACGAGGACAACGTCGATCTCAACCGCAACTTCGTCGACTGGGAGCAGCCACCCCCGCCGAACCGCGGGTACGGCGACCTCGCCGATCTGCTCGTGCCGACGTCGTGGGACGACGAGACCCAGCAGGCGACGACACATGCGCTGCTGGAGCGAGCGGCCGAGATCGGGATGGACGGATTGCAGCAGGCGGTCTCGGGAGGACAGTACGCCCACCCGGACGGCCTGTTCTACGGCGGGACCGGTCCGGTCTGGTCACATCGTTGGCTCACGGACCACCTCGATCGGGTGATCGGACCGTGCGCTCGACTGGTCGTCGTCGACCTCCACACCGGGCTCGGGCCGTGGGGCCACGGTGAGCTGATCTCCACCGATCGGGCCGACAGCGACGCCTACCGGCGCGGCACCGACTGGTGGGGCGACGTGCGATCGATGCTCGACGGAGCCAGCGTGTCGGCCGAGCTGAGCGGCGACTGGCTCCAGGCGATCCCGCAGCTCGCGCCCGGACGCGAGGTGACCGCCATCGCCATCGAGTACGGCACGGTCGACATGGTGACCGTGCTCCAGTCACTTCGTGCCGACGCGTGGTTGCACGCGCACGGAGATCCGACCGAGGCAACGGCGGCCGCGATTCGCGACCAGGTGCGCCACGCGTTCGTCGACGACGACCCGGCCTGGCTGGCCACGATCATCGATCGCTTCGACGACGTCGTCGGCCAGGCGATCCGCGCGCTCACCGACTGATCTGCTGCGCTGATCTGCTGTTCCGGTCTGCTGCTCCGGTCCGCTGCTCCCGTTCTGCCGCTCCGGTCCGCTGCTCCCGTTCTGCTGTTCCGGTCTGCTGCTCCGGTCCGCTGCTCCGGTCCGCTGCTCCCGTTCTGCTGCTCCGGTTTGCTGCTCCGGTCTCGCGGCTCCCCGCTGCCTCGGTGCTCCTCCGGCGACCCGGGGCGACGTTGCATGACGTGACAAGGAGTCGTGTCATGCCACGTGCCCGAATATGACAGTCGGTGGTTGCTTCCGTAACGTTTCGGTCATACGATCGTAATGAAGGGTCCTCGCTGCGGGCGCCGATCGACGGAAACGACATGAACGCTCGCTGGAACATCGCCATCCCCCTCGTCCTCGCGGTCGGCCTCTCCACCGGTACACGGGCGTGCGGCGTCTTCGACTCGAACCCGACACCCGTCGCCGAGCCCTCCGCCACGTCGACCACCGTTCCGACGGCCGGTCCTGCATCGACGGCGTCGCCGGCGGTCACCACCGCGACCACCGCGCGTCGGGCGGCGACCACCGTTCCGCCGACCAGACCGCCGACCAGCACGGCGCCGTCGACGATCGGGACGCCGACCACCGGTGCACCCACCACGCCGCCGATCGACCCACCGATCACCGCTCCGAGCACGACCGCACCCGCATCGACTGCACCACGGGCCACCGCACCACAGGCCACCACACCACGGGCCACCACACCACGGGCCACGACGCCGCCGCCGACGACACCGCCCACCACCGCGGCGCCGGTCGAGCCGACACCGACCGCACCTCCGACGACGGCGGCACCGGCGCCCGCGCCACCCCCGACCGCGCCACCCCCGACCGCGCCACCGGCGCCCGCCACGACGACGCCACCGCCGCCACCGCCGCCACCACCCTCGTCGAACGATGCGCAGCAGGCGGCGGCCGCTTCGCTCGCCGCGCTGAACCAGGTGCGTGCCGCGGCCGGCGTGGCGCCCTTGACCCTCGACGGGTCGATGTCGTCGTTCGCGCTCGACTGGTCACGACAGATGAGTTCGTCCGGGTTCGGCCACAGCGGAGGTCCGTACGCCGAGAACGTCGCCTGGACCTCTGACACCTCGTTGAGCCCCGGCGGGGCCGCCTCGACGTTCAATGGCATGTGGGTCAACAGCTCGGGCCACTACGCCAACATGGTCAACGCGGGGTACACCCACGTCGGCATCGGGCTCTACCGCGATGCGTCGGGGTGGTGGGCCACGCACGTGTTCCGTTGAGCCGCGGCGGCGTCGGTTGACGCAGCACACCCCGGCCGGATGACGTGCTCAGGCACTGCCGGTGGTCACCGCAGCGACCGCCACGGGGATTGCGCTCTGTACGGCCATCCCGGTGATGGGGTCGAACCGGTCCGACAGTGAAACGAGACGATTCGTCGGCATCCCACCGTTGCGAACCGGGATCGGGTCGCCGCTCGCCCCACCCCACGCGTGGGCCATCGACACGACGCCACACTTGACGTCCTCGGCCGACGCGACGACACCGTCGATGGATCCGTGTGCCGACTCGATCCTGACCAGATCGCCCTCGACCACGCCGAGCTGGGCCATGTCGTCGGGGTGCAGGTGCGCATGGTTGGTCGTCCCGAGCCGTGCGAGGCCGGGGAGCTCCGAGCCGAGCGAGTTGACGACGTGCTTCAACCGTCGGCTCACGAGCCGCATCGGCAGGTCCGGGTCGTCGAGCGGCTGCGCCACGACGTCGGCGAGTTCGGAGACGACATCGGCCGGGGCGACGGCGAACCGCGCCTCGCAGCCGGGGTCGGCGTCGACCACCTCCACCGCTCGATCTGGATGGACCGCACCGCGATGCTCGCGCACCTCCGTCATCGGCATCCGCGCCGAGCCGTACACGAGGTCGAGCACGCCGTCGTCGTCGAGGTCGTCCGGGACGCGACGGTCCGACGTGACCGGCAGCCTGCCGCCGGGCAGGTCGATCGGGGTTCCGAGGAGCGCCGCGATCCCGGCGAACACCTCCCACTCGGCGAGCAGATCCCCGTCCGCATCGACGACGGCGTCGGTGTAGTTCGTGTACGGCGCCGGGAACCGTCGGTCCATGATGTGCGGGACGTCAGCTCGCTCGAGCGAGAGCCGCGGTGCGATCACGAAGTCGGCGAACGGCGTGGTCGCAGTGTGACGGTGATCGATCACCACCAGCAGCTCCAGCGACCGGAGTGCCTCCTCGGTCAGGGCCTGATCGGGAAACGCGACGACCGGGTTCCCGCCCGACACGATCAGTGCGCGGACCTGGCCGTCGCCCGGCTCGAGGATCTCCTCGGGGAGCCGGTTGGTCAGCATCTCCCCCGGTTGGCCGGCGAGTCCGTGCATGCGATGCGGAGCACCCGGTGCCGCCGGGCCCGGTGCGACGACCTGGGCGCGACGCGTGTCGCCGGGCCCGAGGAAGCCGCCGCTCTCGAGCCGTTCGCCGACCCGATTGACGCGGCCACAGACTGCGTTGAGTGCGAGGACGAGGTGCTCGGTGAGCATCGAGTGTGGCGCCATGTTCGGGCCGGTGCCCGTTCCGGCGGCACCGCGGCCCGCAGTGGCGAACATCTCCGCCGCTGCGGCGATGTCGGCTGCCGGGACGTCGCATCTCTCGGCGGCCGCGTCGAGTGTGTAGGGCTCGACCGCGGCGCGCAGCTCGTCGACGCCGTCGACCCACTGCTCGCAGAAGTCGGCGTCGTGCAGCCCGTTCGCGAGGACGTGGCGGAGCACTGCGCCGAGCAGTGCCGGGTCCTCGCCGGGGCGCACCTGGAGATGGACGTCGGCGTTCGCGGCGAGCTCGGTGCGGCGAGGATCGACGACGACCAGCCGCATCCCGCGCTCGCGAGCGCGTCGGAGCGCGACGAACGGATTCGTCCCCTGCAACCCGCCTGCCGGGCCATAGCTCGACACGAGCGGGTTGTAGCCGACGGCGAGCGACACGTCGGCCGACGTGAAGTCGTGCCAGCCGGCCTCCCACGACCCCATCCGAAGCGCAGCCGAACGGTGCGCGGGTTGGTCGATCGTGACCGACGTGTAGAACGACGGCGAGCCGAATCCGGCGTGCCAGGCAGCGGCGACGGGAACGGAGGTCGAGTTCTGGTAGCCGCCGGTGCCGGTGTAGCTCGCGACCGAGCGCGGCCCGTGCTCATCAACGATCCTGCCGATGGTCGCGGCGATCTCATCGAGTGCGTCGGTGGACGAGATCGCCTCGAACGTGCCATCTGATCGTCGCCGCAGCGGTCCACGCAGTCGGTCCGGGTGGTGGATCTGGTCGGCGAGCTGGCGGCCCTTGACGCACGTGTAGCCCTCGAAGAGCGGGTCGGTGCGGTCGCCGTGCACGCCGACGACACGGCGCCCGTTCTCGACGTCGACGAGGATCGGACACGCGGCGTGGCAGATGCGGCAGAACGACGAGCGCGTCTCGATCACCGACCCAGCATCCCCGATCGTCCCGGGCCGCTGCGAGCCCGAGCGGCCGCGCACCCATCCGACGCGACGGGGTCGGTCCACCTCGGGCCGTGCCAGCCCCGTCTGGCAGCGTCGTCGGCGACGACGCTGGAGACGACCTGCGCCGAGCCGACACCGACCCACCGCCGAGGAACACGACATGACCAGGACGCCCGAACTGTTCGACATGACCGGCCACGTCGCCGTGGTCACCGGCGGTGGCCGCGGCATCGGTGAAGGCATTGCGCGCTCCTTCGCCGAGGCGGGTGCGGCCGTCGTCGTCGCGGCGCGCCGAACGACCGAGATCGAGGCCGTCGCCGCGTCGATCCGCGCCGCCGGCGGGAAGGCGATCGCGGTCACCACCGACGTGACCGACGACGACGCCCTCGACCGACTCGCGGACGCTGCGATCGACGAGTTCGGCACGCTGACCACGTGGGTCAACAACGCAGGCGGTTCACCGATGCGGATGCCGCTCCGCGAACTTCCACGCGAGGAGTGGGATCGAACTCTTGCGCTCAACCTCACGGCGGTGTACGTCGGTTGCATGACGGCGGCGCGGCGGATGGATCGAGGCTCGATCGTCAACATCTCCTCGGGTGCCGGCACCGGTCCGGTCCCCGGCAGCGCCCACTACGGCGTCGCCAAGGCAGGCACGAACTCGTTGACCTGGACGCTGTCGTCGGAGCTCGCTCCCGACATCCGCGTCAACGCCGTCGCTCCCGGCGCGATCCCGACGGAGGTGATGCTGCAGGCGGTCGGCCGCACCGACGACGAACTCGACGAACTCCTCGCCGACTGGAACATCCCGATGGGGCGTCTCGGCACACCCGCCGACATCGGCGCGGCGTGCGTGTATCTGGCGTCGGACGCGGCGAGCTGGGTCACCGGCGAGATCCTTCGCGTCGGCGGCGGTGCCAAGCCCCGCTGACACGCGCGCCCGACCCTGCTGACCAGGCGAGGGCGATGCGCTCCGGCCCGGACGCGACGACGGCGGGTGCCCCGACGCTGCTCCGCGCAGCGTTCGGGTGCACCCGCCGTCGATGCGTTCAGCTCGCGGGGATGACCGTGTCGGCGCGGACCGACAGGTCCTGGATCCGCTCGTCGTCGGCCGGCGCCGTC
>JBCBDK010000116.1:0-8978 GCA_038529675.1 Actinomycetota bacterium | reverse complement strand
GCGCCGGTGATCGCCACGATCGCAACGGCGATGGCTGCCGCCAATGGGAGGCGCGAGGTCGGGAGCGGCTCGTTCAGACGCATCGCCCGCTCGTTCAGCGCCCAGCGTCGGTACGAGGTCGCAGCGGTCAGGAACGCGAGCACGAGCAGCCCGATCCCGAGGACCTCCTCGCCGCGGACGTCGTCGAGCACCGTGAGTGCCGCCAGCCCGCCGGCCGACAGCGCCAGCGCCGTACGGATCCATGCGAGAAACGTCCGCTCGTTGGCGAGCGTGAACCGATAGTCGGGGTCCTCGCCGGTGCGGCGCGGGTCCGCCGGGAACCAACGGTCGCGGATGTGTCGATCGCCGGGCCGGATGCGGTCCATTCGATCCGGTCCGATCAGCCCGCCGTGAGCGGGAGCCCCTCGGCGGCCCACGACAGGATGCCGCCGCCGATCTCGGTGACCGAGGTGAAGCCGAGTTCCTCCATCAGCTGGAGGGTCTCGCCGCTCCGGTTGCCCGAACGACAGTAGAGGACGTAGGACGCGTCCCGGTCGAGCTCGCCGAGCGCATCGCGGAAGTCGGTCCGGTAGAAGTCGATCATCGTGGCACCGTCGAGGTGTGCCTCGGCGAACTCCTCGGCGGTGCGGACGTCGAGCACGACGAGGTCGTCGGACGCACCGGCGATCACTGCGGCGGCGTCGGTGGCCGACACCGTCCGAAGCGCCGCAGCAGGGGCGTCGTCGGCTCGAGCGGCATCGTCGGTCGCAACCGCGGCAGGGTCGGGGTCGGAGGTGGCGTCGGCACCGCCACATGCCGCGAGCGCGGCGCCGGCGACGACGAGAGCAAGGGTGAAGCGGCGCATCGTCAACATTGTACGGTCAAATGTGGGTGCTCGCACGTCAGGCGTTGCGAGGCCGCGCTGGTCGGTCACGGTGACTCGGCCGCGAGCGCTGGCGCCTGCCCGGCCTGGTAGCTGGCGACGAAGCGGTAGCGATCGCCACGCACCGTCGTGGTGCGCCACTCGATCGGGCGTCCGCCGGCCGAGCTCGACCGCTCGATGAAGAACGCCGCCTCGCCGCGCCGCATCTGCAGGGCCGCTCGTTCGTCGGGCGGAGGGATCACGGGCGCGACCCGTTCCCATCCGGTTTCCGGCCGGACCCCGCTCCGGCGCTCGAGTTCGTCGTACAGGGCGGTTCGGCTGAAGTCGGTCGTCAGCAACGGACGGGCGATGTCGAGCGGCAGCCAGGCGCGGTCGATGGCGAGTGGCTCGTCGTCGGCCCATCGCAGTCGCTCGAGGTAGAAGAGTGGGCTGTCGATCGCGAGATCGAGTCGCTCTGCGGCGACCGGGTCGAGCGTCTCCTCGATGATCCGTACCTCGCTGCGTTGCGGATGACCCGTCGACTCGATCGACCGGAAGAGGCTGTACAGCGCACCGAGCGGCTGCTCGAACTGCTGATGGTTGACGACGGTGCCGCGCCCGCGCTGGCGCTGCAGGATGCCGGTCTTGTTGAGGTGTCGGATCGCCTCGCGCACCGTGTGGCGGCTCACGCCGTACTGCTCGACCAGTTCGTGGTCGGTCGGGAACCGCTCGGAGAAGTCTCCCGCATCGAGTCGCCGCTTCAGGTCGGCCTCGAGCTGCGCCCACAGCGGCATCGGGCTGGATCGGTCGACACCGTTCACGCGCCGAGCGTACCGAATGGCCGATCGTCCGGACAAGCAGACACGTGGCGTCTGCAGGATGGTCTTCCTCGCCGTGAAGGTCCCGCCGGTGCGGTGGTTGCCAATCCGACAATTTGTACGTACATTTGTGGTCATGCGGATCGAACGGGCACTCCCACCGATGACGTGGCTGCGCCACTATCGCCGCGAGGACCTGCGTCCCGACCTCGCCGCCGGGCTCACCGTCGGCGCGATGCTCGTCCCCCAGGCGATGGCGTACGCCCTGCTCGCCGGCCTGCCGCCCGCCGTCGGGTTGTACGCCGCGATCGTGCCGGTGCTCGCCTACGCCCTGCTCGGCACGTCCCGCCAACTCGCCGTCGGACCGGTGGCGATGGTGTCGCTGCTCACCGCCACGGCGCTCGGCCCGCTGGTGGCCGAGGGCAGTGCGGGCTACGTGTCGGCCGCCGCCCTCCTCGCACTGCTCGTCGGCCTCGTCCACCTCGTGATGGGCATCGGCCGCCTCGGCTTCATCGTCAATCTGCTCTCCCACAGCGTGCTGGTCGGCTTCACCGCGGCGGCGGCGATCATCATCGGCTTCTCGCAGGTGAAGCACCTCCTCGGGGTCACCGTGCCCCGAGCCGATCACTTCCACGAGACGGTCGCCGACGTGGCTGCGTCGCTCGGTGACGTCCACAGCCTCACCCTCCTGCTCGGAGCGAGCGCCGTCGGCGCGCTGCTGCTGCTCCGGCGGTACGCCCGACCACTGCCGGAAGCGCTGGTGGTCGTGGTCGCCTCGATCCTCGCCGTCGAGGTGTTCGATCTCGAGTCGCGCGGCGTTCGGGTGGTCGGTGACATCCCCGATTCGCTGCCGGCGTTCGGGCTGCCCGACATCGACGGCTCGCTGCTCGGCAGCCTCACGACGACGGCGATCGTCATCACGATCGTCGGCTTCATGGAGTCGATCGCGGTCGCCAAGGTCTATGCCCGGCGTCACCGCTACGACCTCGACCCCAATCAGGAACTGATCGGGCTCGGCGCCGCGAATGTCGCCGCCGGCCTGTCGGGCGGCTACCCGGTGACCGGCGGCTTCTCACGCACTGCAGTGAACGACAGTGCGGGTGCTCGTACGCCGCTCGCCTCGGTCGTCACCGCGTCGGTGGTCCTGTTCACGATCCTGCTGCTGACGCCGCTCCTCCGATCACTTCCGAACGCCGCGTTGGGGGCGATCATCGTGGTCGCCGTGGCGGGGCTGATCGATGCGAAGGAGATCCGGCACATCCTCGCCGTCAAGCCGACCGACGGCATCAGCATCGCCGTCGCCTTCGTCGCGACGCTCGTGCTCGGTATCGAGATCGGCATCGGCGTCGCGGTCGTCGCGTCGCTGGTGGTCGTGTTCACCCGGATGGCCAGGCCCCATGCTGCGGAACTCGGTCGGATCGAGCCCGGGGTGTACCGCAACCTCGGTCGCTTCCCCGATGCCGAACGATTCGACGGCATCCGGATCGTTCGTGTCGACGCCGCGCTGTCGTTCGTGAACGCCGCCGCCGTCCGCCGCCTCGCGCTCGAGCCGCACGACGGCGTGCAGGCGCTCGTCGTCGACGCGTCGGGGATGAACGACCTCGACGCGACCGGTGCCGAAACGCTGCGCGAGATCGAGATGGCACTCGCCGACCGGGGCGTCGCCCTGCACCTCGCCGAGGTCAAGGGTCCGGTCCGCGACGTGTTGGCCCGGACGCCCATGGCGGCCACGGTCCCGACGCATCGCACCCTCGACGACGCGATCGCCGCCGTCGGTGCCATCGAGCTTGACGATCGCACCATGGTTCGATAGAATTGTCCGTACAATTAGGCCCATCAGACAGGAGCCCCACATGTTCTTCCGTCAGTACTACCTCGACTGCCTCTCCCACGCCTCGTACCTCGTCGGCGATGAGTCGAGTGGCCGCGCCGTCGTCGTCGACCCGCAGCGCGACATCGCCGAGTATCTCGCCGATGCCGAGGCCGCCGGTCTCACCATCGAGCTCGTCCTCGAGACGCACTTCCACGCCGACTTCCTCTCCGGCCACCTCGAGTTGGCGGCGGCGACCGGTGCAGCGATCGGCTATTCCTCGGTCGCCGAGACCGAGTTCGAGTCCCGTGCGCTCGAACACGGCGAGCGGATCAGCCTCGGTGGGGGTGACGGCGACGGCGACGATGCCGTGACCCTCGAGATGCGACACACTCCGGGTCACACCCCCGAGTCGATGAGCATCGTCGTGTTCGAACGGGCGTCCGACGCGGAGCCGTACGGCGTGTTGACGGGCGACACGATGTTCATCGGAGACGTCGGCCGGCCCGATCTCCTCGCCTCGATCGGATTCACGAAGGAGGAGCTCGCAGCGAAGCTCTATCGCAGCCTCCACGAGCAGCTCCTCACCCTGCCGGACGCGACGCGTGTCTTCCCGGCGCACGGCGCAGGTTCGGCGTGCGGCAAGAACCTCTCGACCGAGACGTCGTCGACGATCGGCGAGCAGCGCCGCACGAACGCAGCGCTTCAGGCGCACGACGAGCAGGCGTTCTTCGACCTCGTCACCGAGGGCCAGCCACCCGCACCGGGCTACTTCGTGTTCGATGCGGTCCTCAACCGACAGGATCGCGAGTTGCTCGACGAGGACACCCCGCCGGTGACCCGTTCGCTCGAGGAGGTCGACCAACTCGTCGCAGGCGGCGCGGTGCTGCTCGACGGCCGCGACGCCGAGGCCTTCGCGCAGGGCCACCTCGCCGGTTCGATCAACATCGGCCTGGCCGGTCGCTACGCCGAGTTCGCCGGTTCGATCCTTCCGACCGACGTCGACATCGTGCTCATCGTCGACGAGGGCAACGAGCTCGAGGCGAAGAACCGGCTCGGCCGCATCGGTTTCGACCGGGTGGTCGGCCACCTCGCGGCGCCGCTGCGATCGATGGTGGAGCATCCGGACCGTGTGCGCCACGCGTCGCGCCTTACGCCCGCAGCCTTCGAGGAGCGTCGCGCCGACGTGTCGGATCTGCAGATCGTCGACGTCCGGAACCCGGGCGAGGTCGCGGACGGGACGATCGGCACGCCCGTCACGATCCCTGTCGGCCAACTCCCGGCGCGGCTCGACGAACTCGACCCTGCGAAGCCGACCGTCGTCTACTGCGCCGGCGGCTACCGGTCGTCCGCAGCGGCGAGCCTGCTCCGCTCGAAGGGATTCGCCGACGTGTCCGACCTGATCGGCGGCATCGGTGCCTGGCGCGAGGCGGTCGAACCGGTCGGCTGACGCCGGCCGACTCAGACCGACACCGCCGAACGCTGCCGGACGAGCACCCGCCGGTGACACGCTCGCCGACGGGTGCTCGTCCGCTTCGAACCGGTACGGTCGCCGCCGTGCGACTCCACACCGTGCGCCGTGGCGACGGCGACCCGATCGTGTTCCTCCACGGCATGGGGA
This sequence comes from Actinomycetota bacterium, assembly GCA_038529675.1. GTDB lineage: Bacteria > Actinomycetota > Acidimicrobiia > Acidimicrobiales > Ilumatobacteraceae > Ilumatobacter_A. Next base: position 3,888 of record JBCBDK010000116.1, on the reverse strand, counting down.
CCTCGGCCGCGACCTGGACCGCGGTCATGGACCGCCTGGCCGATCGCTTCACCGTCGTCGCCGTCGACCTGCTCGGCCATGGCGGGTCGCCGGTGCCGGACGATCCCGCCGAGTACTCTCGCGATGCGACGCTGGCGGACATCGACCTGCTGCTCGAGGAACTCGCTGCCGAGGCACCTGGCGCGAAGCCGGCCGTATTGGTCGGTCACTCGCTCGGCGGCTACCTCGCACTCGCCCACGCGGCGACGCGACCCGGCGTGGTCCGCGGCATCGTCGTGCTCAACACGGGGCCCGGCTTCCGCGACCCGGAGAAGCGTGAGGGCTGGAACGAACGCTCGCGCCGCAACGCCCACCGGTTCGGTGTCCCGGTGCAGGCGGCGAACCTCAACCTGCAGCACGACTCGGTCGTGATGGACCGCCTCGCCGAGATGGCGACGCCGACGCTCGTCCTCGCCGGTGGTGACGACCGCCCCGAGTACGCGAACGCCGGCTCCTACCTCGAACGCAAGATGCCTGACGCACGCCTCGTCGTGCTCGACGGTGGTGGCCACTCGATGCACGAGGACACCCACGCCGCCGAGGTCGCCGACATCGTCGCCGACTTCACCGACCGCTCAATGGCCTGACTCACGTCCATCGGACGTAGCGGTGGTCGCCGAGCCGGGCGACACCGACGAGCACACGTTGGTACTCCGGGATCTGAGACGTTCGCGTCCGGTAGTACTGCACGTACGTCGAGGCCCAATACAGCGACGCGGTCTCCGCGGTCGACCAACTCGGCGCTTGGTTGCATCGTGAGGTCCCGTAGCATGTCCGCGTCCAGGTGCGAGTCGTCCGCTTGCTTCCGCCGGACACGTAGTAGTTGGACCCGTTGACGTCCAACCAGTCCCGGGCGGCGTCGAGATACGGGGCCCTACACCTGCTCCAGCTGTATCCCTCGCACTGCCGCAGGCTCAGGCGAGTCTCGATCTTCGCTTGGGCGACGCCGCGACAGTCCGACGTCATCGATGCTGAGATCTGTCCACGGCGGGGGAACTCCTCCGCGCCGACGCTGTGGGTGCACTCCGGGTCGCGCGGGTCGCTGTAGTCGGGGTGCTGATTCAAGAAGCCGCTCACATCAACGATGAGTTTCGCCGAGGCCGGGTAGAGGCTGAAGCAGATCCGGTTCGACGAGTTCGGGAGTACCACGAGTGCGTTCGAGTTCACTCGGCCCGGCTCGATGCGCATGTCGGGTGCGCCGGCACTCCCTCCGCATGGGAACGCGTAGAGGTCGGCGGAGCGGGACGGAGCAACGATCGCAGCAGTGAGGTAGACCGCCCTCCCGCGTGCTTCGGGAACGTGAATCTGGAACGAGGTTCGTGCTGGCGACGACGAGTAGTTCCTGCTGTCGAGAACCCGGTGAGCCTTGAAGAACATCTGCTGGGCCCGGTGCGCGTACGGCGGATCGATACTGAATCCGCCGAAGTAGTCCACGTAGAGCCGCATCGCGGACGTCGTGTAGATGCAGACCTCGCCGTTGTGATCGGCATGGACGACCATGCCAGCAGCCTTCACGTCGCCGGCAACGTAGTTCGAGCTGCTCGCATACGGCCGTCCGTCGGCACAGCCGTACGCGACCGCGTACCCGTTCGTCTGCGGTTGTACCGCGGTGACGTTCAGAATCGGGGCCGAGAGTGGCTGCAGGCCTCGCACGACCGTCGTGGACCCAGCGCCGACGGAACGGTTCGAAACGAGCCGTCGCTGACCATCGGCGACGTAGTCAGCACCTCCAAAGGCGGCCGCATTGGCACTCTGGGCGATGTAGCCCTGACGTTGGACGGTGACGATGACCGACCCACCGCTCACGTGGGCGTATGCGCAGATCTCGCGGTCACCATCGGCGTCGATGATCAGAAAGTTGCTGATGTTCTGCCCGGCCCGGAAGTTCAGGGCGGAGGTGCTCGGACGACCGGAGTTGCACGGGTAGAGCTGGACGTAGCCGTTCCTTGTCGGAGCGGTGGCGGACACGGTGACAGCGACTGCCGCACGGGTACCGGTCGCGATCGGGAGGATCTGACCATGGGTCATCCGCTGGCTCGCGAGGCGCCGTGGAGCGTTCGTGAAGACCTCATTCGCTGCTTCGACGGGCGAACTCTCGGCCGTGACGATCGGGAGGGCGGTCAGTGCGCCGACGAGGAGGGCAAGGACCAGCCGGAGGGCTCGTGATCGAGTTCGCATGAGACTCCTTTGAGGCGAGCAGCGAGCGAAGGGTAGGGGACTGCACCGTGGGGCGCAAGCGTGAGCGTCGAGTGTTCGGCAGTCGGCCGTCAGGACCCGAACGCGTAGCGCCGGTGCCGTATCCGCCATCCGGCGGCGGTGCGTACGACGTTGTCCTCATAGCGGCCGTAGAACACCTCGGAGGGGTGCTGCGGGTCGGACGGGCCGACCGGGAAGACGCCTCGCGAACGGAGCTCGACCAGCGGTCCGGAACCCTGCGGGTCGTCGCGGACCGCTTCGATGTAGATGTTGGTCATGAGGTGGGCGCCGGGGTGGACGTCGGTGCGGCCCATGAACGCCATGATCTCGTCGATGCCGACCAACCGCAGGTCGCGTTCAGCGACCTCCCAGATCGCATCGTCGGTGAACACCTTGCGAAGCCGCTCCGGCTCGAGCAGATCGAGCGCATCCGCGTACCTCGCCGGGAGTTCGACGATGTCGAGGCGATCGTCGGCGGTGAGTCCCACGTGTGCGAACGCTACGACTCGTGCGCGCCTGCGTCGGAACCGGCGCCGACCGGATCCGCCTTGGCCCACGCGAAGTGCATGCGGCCGTGATCCGCGTTGGCGGCCATGATCCCGCCGACCGTGCCATCGGCCCACGGTGCTCCCGGGATCGTTGACGCGAGCTCGTCGTCGGACAGTGCTGCGAGCAACGCGAGTGTCTCGGACCGGGTCGCGAGCCCGATGCGCACCAACTCCTCGAACGGCGTGTCGGCGTGCTCGGCCTTCCACTCCTCGGTCCAGGCATGGATGCCGGCCATGATCTCGTCCATCGATTGCGGCGAGCCGTCGCTTCGTCGGCGTGGTTCGAGGCCGCGGTCGCCGGCGACATGACGGCGGAACATGTCGTTCCACTGACGCTCGATCAGGGTCGTGTGGATGAAGTGGTCGGCGTACGACCACGTGCTGTCGGGATCGTGCTCGCTGTGGGTCCTCGGCGCTCGGCGTTCCTCGTCCGGCATCGAGGCGAGTCGTTCGAGCAGCCATGCTCGGTCGCGGTTGAGCTTGACCTCGATCTCGATCCGATCCATCCGCCGACGGTACGTGACCGACCATCACCGAGTGGAGGTCTGGCGGAGGTGGCGCGAGCTCGAGGACCACGTACACTTCTAGAAGAGTTGACGAACGGTCGATCGACGGAACGGAGCAAACGATGCTGGAACTGAGCGCGGTCGAGCGCCAGAAGATGACCGAACCCGATGCCGAGGGGTTCTTCGGTGACTTCGGCGGGCGGTACGTGCCCGAGCCGCTGATCGGAGCGTGTCAGCAGGTGGAGGCCGCCTTCCGGGACGCGTGGTCGGACAACGCCTTCCGTCAGGAGTTCCTCGATGTGCTCACCCACTACGTGGGGCGGCCCTCACCGCTGACCGAGTGCGCCAACCTGTCGGCCGACCTCGGCCTGCGCCTCTTGCTGAAGCGGGAGGACCTGAACCACACGGGCAGCCACAAGGTCAACAACGTCATCGGCCAGGCGCTGTTGGCGAAGCGGATGGGCAAGACCCGCCTGATCGCGGAGACCGGTGCCGGCCAGCACGGGGTGGCCACCGCGACGGCGGCGGCGCTCTTCGGCATGGAGTGCACCGTCTACATGGGCGAAGTGGACATGCAGCGCCAGGAACTGAACGTGTTC
>JBCBDK010000115.1:0-9020 GCA_038529675.1 Actinomycetota bacterium | reverse complement strand
CTTGGTGAACGCGCCGATCAGCACGAAGACGAGCCCGACGCTCGCGACCGTGCCGGTGGGCGGGCTGTCGATCAGCTCGCTCAGCAGATAGGTGCCACCAGACTGGCCGATCATCACGAGGCCGGCGAGCAGCACGAGACCGCCGGCGCCGGTGATGAGCACTGCGGTCAGTGCGGCGTCACGGGCACGAGGGTTCTTGTCGTCGTTGCCGATCAGGAGGTACGACGTGATCGACGTCAGCTCCCAGAAGACGAACAGCGCCAGCAGGTGGTTCGAGAGGACGACGCCGAGCATGGCGCCGGCGAACATGGTGAGGAGCCCGGCGAGGCGAGCGGTTCCTGGCTTGGGGTGTGAGAAGTACCCCATCGCATAGATGCAGACGAGGAGGCCGATGCCCGAGACGAGGAAGACCATGGCGGCACCGAGCGCATCCAGACGGAGGCCGAACTCGAGGCCGACCTGAGGGATCCACTCGATGGTTTGCGTCGTCGCCCTGCCGTCGAGCACGTCGCCGAGCTGCGTGAGCGTCCAGGCGAGGGTCGCCGTCGGTGCGATTGCGGCGATCGCGAAGGCGCGTTGCCCGAATCGATCGCCGGAGGCGACGATGGCTGCCCCGAGCAGGGCGTGGAGGATGAGAAGCGCGGCGATCAACGGCGGAAAGGGGTCACGAGAGGGTTGCTACATGCCGACCCGTCGTCCCGGCGCCCCTCGATTCGAACCGACTGTATCTGGCAGCTCGGCGCCCCCCGCTCGGCGACACGTCGCATCGGCTCCGGGCGGCTCCGGGCGGCTCGGACGGCTGAGCTTCGGGCTGCGTCGCCACGAGCGGGCGGTCAGCGTCGGGAGCGATCGAAGAGTGGACGACGCCGTGCGTAGGGGAAGACCTCCGAGAAGCGCGCCTCGGCGCGGTCGGTCCCGACGAGCACGAGTTCGCCGGCGCCGGGCAGTGGTTCGTTGGGATCGGGATTCCCTCGAATCGAACCGGCGGACTCGACGGCGACGACATTGCAATCGGTCCGCCGGTACACGTGCGCCTCGGCCAGGGTCGAGCCGGCGAGTTCTGGTGGGATGGCGGTGCGGAACACGTTGAGCCCTTGCGCAACGAGGAGCGTCTCGTCGCCGCGGAAGTGGTTCCAGATCACGGCCGAACCGATGCCGGCGTACGACAGCACGGCATCGGCGCCGGCTCGATACAGCGTGGACACGTTGCGGTCCTGACGAGCCCGAGACACGATCCGGACGTCGGGGCGTAGGCCGCGGCAGTAGCGGGTGAGGTACACGTTGACGTTGTCATCGTGCGTGGTGATCAACACGGCGTCGGCATCGTCGATGCCCGCCTCCTCGAGGATCGACCGGTCGGCAGCGTCGCCGATCACGTAGCGAACGCCCTCCCGTCGCCGCTCGGCGAGTTGTTCGACGATCGCGAAGTCGACACCCTCCGCAGCGAACGCCCGACCGATCGCCCGGCCGACGCGCCCACCGCCGATGATGATGGCGCTCGTCGCTGACGATGCATCGGTCTCGAACGCCTCGTCGAACGCAGCGAGCTGCTCGGTCGAACCCGCCAGCAGCAGGATCGACGACTCGCGCAACCGGGTGTCAGCTGTGGCAACGTCGAACTCACCGCGATCCCAGATTCCGATGATGCCGACGCCGAAGAGCTCGCGCAGTCGCGCCTCGGCGAGGGTGCGGTCCACGAGATCGGTCCCGATCGCTCCGGCCTCCGCGATCTGCAGGCCAGCGAAGCTGCCGATCGAGTGACTCCGCCCGCCGAGGCCGAGCGCTCGGGCCGCCATCGCGTCGCCGAGCACCTCGCCGAGTTGGACGACGTGGTCGGCCCCGGCGATCTCCAGGATGTCGACCGCCGCCGGCGAGTTCGCACTCGCCACGATCGCCACATCAGGGGCGATCTCGCGCACGGTGAACGCAATGTTCGTGTTGGTCTGATCGTTCTGGGCGGTCACGATCGCCGCCGCCTGATCGACGCGTGCGTTGCGATAGGTGCCAGGGTCGTCGAGGGCACCGACCATCACGGTGCGTCCCTCGTCGTGGAGACGCCCCGCAACCTCCACGTCGTCGACGACGACCACGTAGGGCACCGTCGCCTGGTCGGCCTTCTCGATCAGGCTGTCCTCGACCGGCCCCAGCGACGTGAGGATCATGTGGCCCTGGGTTTCGGCCGGCAGCGACCGCGGTGCCCGCCGCCGCTCGCGCTCGTTCATCCACGGGATGAAGACGAACTGGATGAACACGAACGGCAGCATCACGAGCAGGAACGTCGAGCCCGAGAGGAGGACGACGACCGAGAAGACACGGCCGGCGTCGGATTCGAAGGTGATGTCGCCGAACCCGAGCGTCGTCATGGTCGTCAGGGTCCAGTACACGCTCGTCGGCCACGAGAACGAGCGCCCTTCTCGATCCATGAGCTCGTGGAAGATCGTGCTGAACGCACCGACGAGGACGACGAAGATGCCGAGCAGCACGATGACCGTCTTCATCCGCCGCCGCCGCTCCGCCTGCCGAGCCGCGCGCTCGGCCCGATCGTGGCGCACCGGGTCGCCGACGCCGTCGCGCACTCGGAACCGCTGGGTCACCTGGGCCATGGTTGCGCCGAGCGCCTTCAGCATGACGGCACGACCTCCGAGTTCACCGCCCCGATGTTGTCACAGCCGGGGTGAGCCCGGTGCGGTGTGCCGGGAGACACGCCCGGCACACCGCAGCACGTGCGGGCGAGCGGGCCCACCCAGGTGAAATGTGGAACACCGTTCGACCGAGGACGGCGAGACTGCGGTGATGGTGCTCCCTGCCGGCTACGACATCGGCGTCGCGATCGCGACCTCCGGCCTGACCGAGACGCTGATGGCTCGACTTCGGCTCGGCCAGATCGACCCGAACGCCGACGGCGCGATCGATCCGGAGACCGGGACCCTCGGGACGCTGGGCTATCGGATCTTCCGCATCGAGTGGCTACCGGCGGCCGACCGCGGCCCGGCGGAGTGTTGGCTCAGCCTGCACTCGGATCCACAGGGCGACGACCTCAGCATCCTCGACATCGGACTCACGCTGACGCTGACCACCGACGCGGCAGGGTCGACGTCGCTCGGTGTGGTGTTCCGCGAGGCGCTGACCACGACCGGCCCGATGCAGCGCGCCGAAATCGGATCGGTCGTCGACCTGATCGAGGGAACACCGCTCCTCGACGTCACGACGATGATGACGTCGATCGCCACCGCGCTCGGCGTCACCCTGACCCCGACGACCGCATTCTCGACCGGGTTGCTCGCAGGTGACGGCACGACCGCCGAGCCGGCGATCGGTGTCCTCGCGTCCGAGGCCGGGATCTCGACATGGGCCGCTGCGCCGGTCTCGTGGATCCATCCGCGCCGCCACGTGGCGGTCGCGTTCGGTGGGCCGTTCATCGAGACGACCGTGGTTCCGGCAGCGATCGCCGCAGCGTTCGGTCCGCTCCCGGCGACCGTGCAGCCGAGCATCACCCTGCACTCGCTCGCCATCGCGTCCGAACCCGATCAGCTCCGGCTGAGCGGTTCGGCTGCGCACTCGGCGGATCCCGGCGTCGGGACCGTGCTGTTCGGCGGGCCGCTCCGCCCCTGGTACTCACAGGTCGGCCGGAGCCTCGTCGTCAACACGAGCGACATCGACGCCGCGATGCCGATCTCCTGGCTGCTCGTTCTGCTCGGCCCGGTCGGCGTGTTCCTCGCCGCATGGATCGACACCGCCATCGACACGGCGGTGCGATCCGCAGTCCGCGGCGCCCTGGCCGGTTTGCTGGGCGACCTCGATCCGAGTGCATTGGCACCCGGCGGCGACGCAACCGTGCGCGTCGTGACGCGCTGGGCGTCGATAGAAGGCGGCTCCTTGGTGCTCGGCCTGAGCCTCCACGCCGGGCCGAAGACCGCCCGGATCGTCGCGACGTCCGGGCGACGACGCCTCCGACTCGTCCAACTCGACGACGACGACGTGCTGTCCGTCGCCGACACGGTCGACCTGATCGATGCCGGCGTTCTCGACGTGGCCGACGTGCACGTCGTCCGGTCGGCGACGACGGGTCGCGCCTGGTTGCGAGCCGATCGCGACAACTCCGAGGGCAACAACCTCCGGTCGCTCCCCGCCGTCGACACCTCGCTGATCCCCCCGGTGGAGCGAGCGCCGTCCTGACGGCGCCGGGTCGCCGCGGCTGATGATCGAGCGACACGCACCGACCTCAGCGGGAGCGGTGCCAGACTCGACCCCGTGATGTCGGATTCCCGAATACATCGACGTCCGCTGCTGCTCCCGATGTGCCTGATCGCGTTGACGGCACTCGGGTGCACGTCGTCCGACGATGCATCGTCGGACGGCACGTCGCCGAACTCGGCGTCACGATCGAGACCATCGACCAGCTCTACCTCGGGCCGCTCGGTAACGACGACGACTTCTTCGAGCGAGTCACGTCGTGTGTCGCACGCTTCGACTGACCAACGGGCGCGGCGCGGCGACTGCGGCTGACGTCAGGCGCGGAGCGCGACGAGGAACTGCCCGCCGCCTTCATCGACCTGTGACGTGACGTCGAGGTCGGGCTGGAGTCGACCGACGCGACCGACGAGCCACGCCGCCGCCTCGTCGGCGTCGCGACGTGTGGGGCAGCGCGCCATGACCTCGCGACCGCCCTTGGCGGCGAGCCGGTCGACACTCGGGATGATCGGGGCCGGATCGACGACGAAGAGGTGATCAGCCCAGGGGATCACCGCCTCGACCTTCCCCTTGCCGGTGTTGCAGCTGCGATGAGCGAGCCGTTCGGCGACGCCACCGTCACCCTTCTTCTTCCCCCTCGACTTCGCTCGCCGGTCGGTGATCCGTTCGTCGACGCTCGGTCCGCGATCGTCGTTGACCGACCGGTCGGGATCGACCTCGCCGTCGCAGATCCAACACCGCCATCCGTCGCGCGCCCCGACCTCGCTCAACCTCGCCATGCCCGGACCGTACCGGTCTGCCGAGGCGCTGCGATCAGTCCGTCCAGGCCTCGGGCAGCGTCGCGTGGTCGGAGACCGTCGCGTCGTCGCCGAACACGACAAAGCGGTCGAAGCCGCGGAGGAACCAACGGTCGTGTGTGACGGCGACGACCGTCCCGTCGAATCGCGCGAGGCCAGCCTCCAGCGCCTCGGCGGAGACGAGGTCGAGGTTGTCGGTCGGCTCGTCCAGCAGCAACAGCGTCGCGCCCGACAGTTCGAGCAGCAGGATCTGGAACCGCGCTTGCTGACCGCCCGACAGGGTCTCGAACGTTTGGTGACCGGCCCCGTGGAGTTCGTACCGACGGAGCATCCCCATCGCCGGGCCGAGCACGACGTCGTGGCCGTACAGGATCTCGACGAGGGTGCGACCGACCCACTCCGGATGCTCGTGGGTCTGATGGAACAGCCCGGGCGCGACCTGCGAGCCGAGTCGTGCGACGCCGTCGTGGGCGACGGCCCGTTCGCCGTCGCGCGGTGCACCGTCTGCCGACGCAGAATCGAGCAGCCGGAGGAAGTGGCTCTTGCCGACGCCGTTCCCACCGAGGACGGCGACGCGTTCGCCGTACCAGAGCTCGAGGTCGAACGGATCGGTGAGCCCGTGGATCTCGAGGCCTTCGCAGATGACGGCACGCTTGCCGGTGCGGGCACCTCGAAGCTGCACGTCGAGCCGCTGCTCGGCGACATCGGGCGGCCGCTCGTTCTTCTCGACGAAATGACGCAGCTTCGTCTCGGCGGCCTTCAGCTTCGGGGCGAACGTCTCGCTGATCGACGCACGCTGGCGCATCAACTTCACGTAGTCCTCGAGCCGACGACGCTCTTCGTCGTACAGCGCCTGGTTGTGCAGTCGCAGCGAATCGTGATGTTCCTTGGCCTCTGCGTACGTCACGAACGATCCGCCGTGGGTCCACGCCCCGGCAGCGTCGATCGTGACGATCTTGGTCGCGGTCGCGGCCAACAGCTCGCGATCGTGGCTCACGAACACGATCGTCTTCTTCGTCGCTCGGAGCTGTTCCTCGAGCCATCGCTTCGCTGGCACGTCGAGGAAGTTGTCGGGTTCGTCGAGCACGAGGATGTCGAACTCGCTGCGCAGCAGCGCCTCCAGCGCCAGACGCTTCTGCTCGCCGCCGCTCAGCGTGCGGAGCGGCCGGTCGGCGACCGCCTCGAACGGTTCGCCGAAGGCGCGGGTGGTGCACTCCGCCCAGTGGACCTCGGCGTCGTATCCGCCGACGTCTCCCCACGCTGCGACCGCTTCCGCGTAGGCCATCGGATCCTCGTCGAGCAGTGCGTGTGTCCGGTCGAGTTCCGCCGCAGCGTCGCGGAGTCGGACCGGAGCGATCGACACGAGCAGCTCGCGCACGGTACTCGCAGGGTGATCGGCGGAGCCGACGAGCTGATGCATCACACCGACCTGCCCGTCGACCGCGATCGTCCCGTCGGTGGGTGTGAGCTCGCCGATGATCATGCGGAGCAGCGTGGTCTTGCCCGCACCGTTGGCGCCGACGAGAGCGACGCGGTCACCACTGCCGACGTTGAACTGGACGTCGCGGAACAGCTCGTCGCCACCGGGATGACTCCACGCGAGATGGCTCACGGAGATCGACGGCACGCCGCGACGCTACCGACCGCGCGTCGGCGCGGTCCGGCCGGTATTCAGCCGCGCTCGGCGCTGACCGCGTTGACGGCGGCGACGAGGTCGAGGAGCCGGGCGAGTTGGTCGAGTCGGTCACCGTGATCGTCGCCGCCGATGTTCACGCGCAGCGTGCCGATGCCGACGTCTGCGTACCGCTGCAGCCGCTCGGTGATCGCCGCGTCATCGCCGACCAGGTTCGTGTGCAAGCCGATTTCGATCGGCACCGCTGCGCCCGCCGCCTCTCGGTCGCCGGCCTGCCAGAGCCGCTGCACCTCGGCGACGTCGTCGCCGAAGCCCTGGCGGGCGAAGGCCTGGTTGTAGAAGTTGGTCGACGACGAACCCATCGCGCCGATCGTGAACGCATACCCGGCCGCGTGGCGTCGGCCGGCCACGTCGACGTCGTCGGTGAAGTCGAGTCCGACGGCGACGTTCAACTCGACGTCGGCGAGGCGTCGACCCGCCTCCGCCGCTCCCTCGCGGATCGGGTCGAGGAACACGTCGGCCGACTCCGGCATGAACGCGGTGCCGATCCAGCCGTCCGCCTTGGCACCCGTCAGGCGAAGGTTGGTCGGGCCCATCGATGCGATGTGGATCGGAATGTCTGCGCCGGCGACCGGTGATCGGAGGGATCGGCCCTGGCTGTCGGGGAGCGGCAGCGTGTAGATCGTGCCGTCGTAGCGCAGCCGTTCGCCCGCCACGATCGTTCGGATGATGTCGATCGTCTCGCTCGTACGGGTGACCGGTCGGTCGAATCGGACGCCGTGCCAGCCCTCCATCACCTGAGGGCCGCTCGTGCCGAGTCCGAGCACGAACCGACCGTCGGACATCGCTTGCAGCGTGAGCGCCGACATCGCCAACATCGCCGGAGAGCGGGCACCGAGCTGAACGACACCGGTGGCGAGTCGGATCCGTTCGGTGATCGCAGCGAGGTAGCCGAGCGGGGTGAGCGCGTCGAACATCCACGCCTCGGGTACCCACACCGAGTCGGCGCCGAGGCGCTCGGCGTCGCGTACGTACTCGAGTGCGGCCCGGTCCGCGCCGGGCGGCGTCACGCCGACCCGCAAGGTCACGACGGCGCAGCCCCGGGACCGACGTCGCCCGCTCCGCCGCGCCCGACCTCGGGCTCGGCCTCGGCGAGCGCTGCGATGCCGGCGACCGTGCGCTGCATGCTGTCGGTCCACTCCGCGAGCCGACGGGCGACGATGTCGTCCTCGCGCTCGGGCATCCGCGCGATCGCCGGCGTGAGCCCCGACGGGCCCGGCCCCATCTCGGCCGAGAACCGCAGCCGGGTGCCGTGACCGTCGGGCTCGAGGTCGAAGCGCCAGCGGGCGGACCTGTTCTCGACATCGCCGACGGTCCACTCGAAGGTCTGATCGGACTCGCAGGCGGTCACGGTGCACACGACGTTCCACTCCCCGACCGCATCGTGCCGGTTGAACCCGCGGAACGTGGCGCCGAGCCTCGGCCCGTCGTCGATCCACTCGGCGCGCCGGAACTCGCGCGAGAACGACGCGGGCACGTTGATGTCGGACACGAACGACCAGACCCGCGCGGGCGGCGCGGCGATCGGGGCCTCAACCTCGGTACCCGGACCGTCTGCGTACTTCATCGTCGGTTGCTCCCGTCTCGTCGGCTCAGCGGGCTGACACGTGCGCGACCCACGCGCACGAGGAAGCATGGTGGCCACGTCGCCCTCCGGTCAACGCGGGGTGTCGGGCCCTCGACGAGCTCCCGTTCGCGGAGCAGCTCATCGGGCAGTGCCGCATCCAACCTCGCGGCCGCCGCTCCGGTGGGGCAGCTAACCGTCGGCGTGGAGTCCGTAGCCGAGAACGTCGGCGAGGGCCGCTGCCAGCCGTGCGCGATCGTCCGGGTCTTCGAGTTCGTATCCGTAGATCTCGCGAACCACGCCGGGCGCGCTCGCGATCGCGCCGATGCCGACACTGACCAGGAGCACCACGGCGGCCGGGTCGACCTTCCGGCCCACTCCCAACTGCTGCCGTTCGGCGATCACCGCCGCAGCGCGCTCGTGTCGATCGGCGATTCGGCGCGCGATGTAGCGATGGCGATCCTGGTGGCCCGGCGCACTGTCCACCGCCAACCGCGCGACGAGGCCGGGATGACCGGCACTGCGATCGAGGAGCCGCTCGATCACGGCGACCAGGGGGCGGTCCTCGATGTCACCGACGTGGTCCGTCATCTTCTCGAAGAAGCGATCGACGGCGGCACGCCACAGCTCGTCCTTGCTCGGGAAGTTCCGCTGCACGGTCGCGAGCGAGACGCCGACCGTTCGTGCGACACCGCGCATCGACAGCGCCTCGTAGCCACCTGACGCAATCGCATCGAGCGCGGCGTCGGCGATCTGGTCGGGATCGCTCGCGACC
>JBCBDK010000114.1:0-9042 GCA_038529675.1 Actinomycetota bacterium | reverse complement strand
CGTACTCGTCCACGACGACCTGGACACCGTCGGCGACCTCGTCACCGTCGACCGTGATGAAGACCTCGGGGGCCACCGCACCGCGGGTGATCTCGGTCGAGCCGACCGAGGCCTCGTCGAAGGGAGCGAGCCCGCGCAGCGCGTCGTTCTGGAGTCGCGTCGCGACGATGTCGAACGCGATCCCCTCGTAGAGATCGACGAGCGACTCCGCCTCCGTGGTGAGACCCTCGAGCGGCTCGGCCGCCAACGTGACGAACGCGAAACCCTCGTCGAGGTCGGGGTCGTCGACGACGAGCGCACGCGTCTCGTCCGCGGGATCGACGACCAGATTCGGGCGATCGAGCGGCGTCTCGGGGTTCTCCGCTTCGCCGAACCGCTCGATGATCGCCGCCTCGATCTCGTCGACGTCGATGTCGCCGACGACGATCACGGCGGCGTTGTCCGGCCGATACCAGCGTTCGTAGTAACGACGGAGCGCATCGGCGTCGGTGGCGAGGATCGCCTGCTCGCCACCGATCGGCAGCCGGTTCTCGTACGCCGTGCCGTCGAGGAAGAACGAGCTGATCTCGTTGAAGATGCGACCGTTCGCGGTCTGGTCGCGCACTCGCCACTCGTCGAGCACGATGCCACGCTCCGCGGCCACCTCGTCGGGGTCGATCAGCGCGAACGACAGCCACTGTTCGAGCACGTCGAGGCCGAGCTCGACCGTCTCGTCGTCGGCGGGGACGTTCAGGCTGTAGACGGTCTCGTCGAAGCTCGTGTACGCGTTGACGTCCGCCCCGAAGGCTGCGCCGAAGCTCCTGAGCGTGTCCACCAACTCGTTCTTCGGGAACCGCTCGGTCCCGTTGAAGAGCATGTGTTCGAGGAAGTGGGCACCACCCAGCTGATCCTCGTCCTCGAGCGCCGAGCCCGCATCGATCGTCAGACGCAGGTCGGCCTTCGATCCGGGGTTGTCGTTGCTGCGCACGAAGTAGCGAAGCCCGTTGTCGAGCGTCCCGGTCCGGGTGTCGGCGTCGGCCTCGGTGAGCAACGGGAGCCCCTCGACGTCGGGGGCGACCGTCGGCGCACGCAGCGGTCCGCCGCTCGAGTCCGCGCCGCCATCGGCGGACGTGTCGTCACCCGACGACGCCGACCCACCGGACCCACCGTCGCCGTCACCGTCGGGGCTGTCATCGGAGGATTCGTCCTCGGCGGTCGACGGCGCAGTCGAGTCCGCCGACTGCGTCGTGACGTCGTCGCCTCCGCTCGTGCAGGCGGCGGCGATCACCCCGACGATCGACACGAGAGCGGTCAGGCGACGACGCGAGTTGAGTCGAATCACCCGCACGACGCTACCGATGCGCTCCTTCGACGGACCCGACGCACAATCGACCGGCTGTCGACCGGCGGTGGAACCAGCGGGTGGGCATGGCCGCCGACGAGCGGTTGGGTACGATCGGGTCATGGACGAGACGACCACCGATCGCACCGAGCTCGACGCCTCCGTGACCGAGGCCGGTGCCGCCCCGGCTGCCGACGTCGTCGAGGACGAGCTGCTCGTCGAGGAGATCTCGATCGACGGGATGTGCGGCGTCTACTGATCGACCGGCTCGCCGTGCTCGACCAGGCGCTCGAACTGCATCCGAAGGTCGCGCTACGACGCGAGCCGTTCGGCGCGCTCGCCTACCACTACGACACCCGTCGGCTCGTGTTCCTGAAACACCCCGACGTCGTCCGCGTCGTCGAGTCGCTGGAGCGCCACGACTCCGTGGCCGACACGCTGTCCGCGTGCGACATCGACCCGGCTCGCTGGGCGAGCTTCGATCGCGCCCTCACCTCGCTGTACGAATCGGAGATGCTCCATGAGCGTGCAACCACTGGTTGATCAACTGAAGGGCGGTCTCGACGCGCCGATCTGTCTCACCTGGGAACTCACCTACGCCTGCAACCTCGACTGCGTGCACTGCCTGTCTTCGTCGGGACGCCGCGACCCGCGTGAGCTGACGACCGACGAGGCCAAGGCCGTGCTCGACGAGTTGCACGAGCTCCAGGTCTTCTACATCAACATCGGTGGCGGCGAGCCGATGATCCGTCGCGACTTCTTCGAGCTGCTCGAGTACTCGATCGAACTCGGCATCGGCGTCAAGTTCTCGACGAACGGCGCGTTCATCGACGCCGACAATGCCCACCGACTCGCGGCGATGGACTACCTGGACATCCAGATCAGTCTGGACGGCACTGACGCGCCGACCAACGACGCGGTCCGCGGCGCCGGTTCGTACGACACGGCGATCGCGGCGATGGATCACCTGAGGGCGGCAGGCTTCGAGGACTTCAAGATCTCGGTGGTCGTCACCCGCCACAACGTCGATCAGCTCGACGAGTTCAAGGCGCTCGCGGACGAGTACGGCGCGACGTTGCGTATCACTCGGCTGCGGCCCTCGGGGCGGGGTGCCGACTCGTGGCACGACCTCCATCCGACGCAAGCGCAGCAGCGGCAGATCTACGAGTGGCTGTTGGCGAAGGGCGACGACGTCCTGACCGGCGACTCGTTCTTCCACCTCAACGCACTCGGCGACAGCTCGCCCGAGTCGCAGCTGTCGGGCCTGAACATGTGCGGCGCCGGCCGTGTCGTCTGTCTGATCGATCCGATCGGCGACGTCTACGCCTGCCCGTTCGTGATCCACGACCAGTTCCACGCCGGGTCGGTGCGCGACCAGGGCGGCTTCACCTCCGTGTGGCGCGAGAGCCAGCTGTTCACCGAGCTGCGCGAGCCGCAGTCGGCGGGTGCGTGCTCGAGCTGCGGAAGCTTCGACGCATGCCAAGGCGGGTGCATGGCCGCGAAGTTCTTCGTCGGCATCCCGCTCGACGGCCCCGACCCAGAGTGCGTCGACGGTCACGGTGACGAGGCGGTCGAGGCGGCGATCGCTGCCGCCGCGAACGGCGAGACGGTCGTGCCGACACCGTCCATGGACCACTCGAAGCCGCAGCGCGTGGCGGTGGCGCTGACGCGCCGCTGAATCGCCCTGACCCTTCGCGGCCTCCGCGCGACGCGAAGACCGTCAGCCGACCGAAGTCAGCCCGACAGGAACCGAACCTGCAAGGATCGTCTCCCGTGCCGGTGCTGCTCGTGGTCGTCGCCTATCTGCTCGGCACGCTGCCGAGCGCGGTGTGGATCGCCAGCGCCAACGGTGTCGACATCGCCCAGTTCGGCTCGGGCAATCCCGGCGCCAGCAACGTCACCCGCGCCCTCGGGTGGCGCAAGGGCATCTGGGTGTATGTGCTCGACGCAGCGAAAGGTGCAGCTGCTGCCGGTCTCGGCCTGTGGCTCGACGGCAGACCCATCGCCTACGCGTGCGGCGCGGCGGCGATCCTCGGCCACATGTTCCCCGTGTTTCGGCAGTTCCGCGGCGGCAAAGGCGTGGCGACCGGCTCAGGCGTCCTCGTCGTCCTGCACCCGGTCCTCGCGCCCGTGAGCGTCGTGATGTGGTGGGTGCTGTCCAAGGTCACCGGGAAGGCGGCGCTCGGCTCGATCGTGGTGGTCGCCCTGATCCCGGTCGGGTTGTTCCTCTTCGAGACGCCCGGATGGGAGTTCGTGGCCGTCGGCATCCTGTGCGCGCTGATTCTGCTCAAGCACGCGACCAACGTGATGCGGCTGATCCGGCGCGAGGAACACTCGCTGCGCAACGGACACGGCTGAGCGAGACGACGAGAGCCGAGTGCGGTGGCGGTCCGGCCAGCACTGCGACCTGGCCTGCGTGCAACACTCGACCGATGGCTGCGATCGATGCATTCGACCTGACCGATCGGGTTGCCGTGGTGACCGGCGGATCCCGCGGCCTGGGGCGCGAGATGGTCCTGGCCTTCGCCGAGCAGGGCGCCGATGTCGTGATCGCAAGCCGCAAACTGGAGAACTGCGAGCGGGTCGCGGACGACGTCCGATCGCTCGGTCGGCGTGCGCTGCCGATCGCCTACCACGCCGGCGAGTGGGACGCCAGCGATCAGCTTGCCGACGCGGTGTACGCCGAGTTCGGCCGCTGCGACGTACTGGTGAACAACGCCGGGATGTCACCGCTCTACCCGAGCGTCGACGCGATCACCGAAGCGCTGTACGACAAGGTGATGTCGGTCAACCTGAAAGGGCCGTTCCGCCTGTCGGCCCTGATCGGGACCCGGATGCGCGAGGCCGTACAGGCCGGCGCCCAGGCCTCGGGCTCGATCCTGTTCGTGTCGTCGATCGCGTCGCACCGCCCGTCCGCACAGGAGCTCGTGTACGGCGCAGCGAAAGCCGGCGTGAACAACCTCACCTCGGGGCTCGCACGCACGCTCGGACCGGAGGTTCGCGTCAACTGCATCGTGCCCGGTCCGTTCCTGACCGACATCTCCAAGGCCTGGGACCTCGACGCGTTCAACGCGTCGGCCGAGCAGTCGTTCGCGCTCGGCCGCGGCGGCGAACCGCACGAGATCGTCGGCGCCGCGCTCTACCTCGCCAGCGATGCGTCGAGCTACACGACCGGGTCGCTGATCGACATCGACGGCGGTCCGCATTGAGGGTCGCCCGCATGATCGGCCTCGTCGTCCTCGGGCTGGGACTGCACCTCGCGTTCGCACGCCTCGCGTCGGTCTGGGAGTTCGACGACCGCTTCGTCAACCCGCTGTGGCCCGCGGTCGGCGTGGTCATCGGCACCGCCATGGCGATCCGCCACCACTGGTGGCTCGTCGTCATCGGCGCGCTCGTCGGCAAGGTGATCAACACGGTCGTCTTCCTGCCCGACACCTCGGGTCAGACCATCGTGGCGGCGCTCGTCGCGCAGGGCGCCGAGCAGGTCCTCGCGATCCGACTCGCGTTGCACATCCTTGCGCCGCCGGAGATCAGTCGACCGTCAGCGCGCACGATCGGGCTCGTCGTCGTCGGCACCGCCGGGTCGGCTGCGCTCGGCGGCGGCTTGCTCGTCTCGATCGGGCAGTTCGGCGCTACCGAGTTCCGCGACTGGTTCGTCGGCGAGTCCGCCGGCATGCTCCTCGGCGCACCGACCGCCTACGGCCTGTGGCGTCGATCGCTCCTGCGGGAACGCATCGGGCATCCGGTCGAGACCGTGGCAAGCGTTGTCGTGGTCGCTGCCTTCACGGTCTGGTCATTCGAACTCCAGTTGCCCGTCGTCTACTTCCTCCTGCCGCTGATCGCATGGATCGGCGTGCGGTTCGGGATCGTGGTGGCGGCACCGGCGAGCCTCGTGGTGGCGATGTGGGGGACGTGGCGGTCGAGTGAGCTCTCGGGACCGTTCGCCGACCTGGAGCAACCGGTGCTCGCCGTGCAACTCTTCACGGCTGCGCTCGGCCTGACCGCCGTCGCGGTCGGCACGTTGACCATCGAGATCGACCGTCAACGTCGTCGGCTCGGTGGTCTCCTCGCAGAGCTGCCCGATCAGGTGCTCGTCCTGAACGAGGACGGCGTCGTGCTCGAGGACTTCGCCCGGAACTCGCTCGGCGAGGGACCGCTTGTGGGCCGTAACGACGTCGACTTGGTGGAAGCCGATGCGATCGACGACGTCGTCACCGCGCGGAAACGATGGGTCAGCATCGGGCGCGCCGAGATGGTGACCCAGCATCGGAGTGGCCGAACCGGCGAGATCGTGACGTACGAGACCCGCCTCCGGCGGATCGGGCCGGACCGGGCGGTCGCCGTCGCGCGCTCGATCGAGGAGCGTCAGCAGGCCGTCGCCGAACAGCGACGACTCGCTCGCCGCTGGCGGACCTTGATGACGATCGCCTCCGAGGGGTTCGCCGAGGTCGACGAGCACGGCCACGTGATCGATGCGAACGACCCGCTGGCTCGCGTGCTCGGTCACAACGAGACGTCGCTGCTCGGCGTCGAGCTCCGCTCGCTCATCACCGATGCCCAGTGGCCAGGTTGGGCTCACGACCTCGAACGGATCATCACGGGAGAACGGGTCAGCCGTTCCATCGATGTCAACGGCCGATCGGTGTCGGTGGTCGTGCTCCCCCGCCTCGATGCGGACGGAGCATTCGCCGGCGCGATGATCGCGGCGTCGATGCAGCCGATCGAGTTCGCGTCCGACTGACGCCCCACGGCGGGCGTCGATCGGTGGACCCGCGTGCACAACGGACCCGATGACGAACGTCACACCGGAGGGCCCTACGATTCGACCGCATGGAGATGCATTTTGCGACCGTGTGGGAATCGATCGCCGACGCGATCCCGGACACGGTGGCGATCACCCACGGCGACGACTCGCGAACCTGGGCAGAGTTCGACGATCGGGGGGCGCGGCTGGCGCAGGCATACACCGCCGCGGGTCTCGGCCCGGACTCGAAGATCGCCCTCTACATGTTCAACTGCAACGAGTACATGGAGGCGCACTACGGCGCCTTCAAGATGCGCGGCGTGGCGATCAACGTCAACTACCGGTACCTCGACGACGAGCTCTGGTACCTGCTCGACAACTCCGACGCCGAGGTGCTGGTCTTCCACTCGTCGCTCGGCGACCGGGTCGCACGCGTCGTCGATCGCCTTCCGAACCTGAAGCTGCTCGTCGAGGTCGACGATGGTGAACCGGCCGAGGGCGGACGCGCCGAGGTGCCCGGGGCACAGGCGTACGAGGAGGTCGTCGCTGCGAACGAGCCGATGGGCCGGATCGTTCGCAGCGAGGACGACATCTACATGCTCTACACCGGCGGCACCACCGGGATGCCGAAGGGCGTGATGTACGAGATCGGCCCGCTGACCTCGGGCTTCATCATGCAGGGGTTCCCGATCGTGGGCCTGCAACCACCCGGGTCGGCCGAGGACGTCGCCGAGCTGGTCAAAGGATCGATCGACTCGGGCGCCCGGATGGTGTCGGTGCCGTGTGCGCCGCTCATGCACGGCACCGGGTGCTGGATCGGATGGTTCATCCCGATGTGCGCCGGCGGACACATCGTCACGCTCGAGCAACGGAGCCTCGACGCCCACGAGGTGTTGAGCACCGTCGAGCGCCACGGCGTGACCGCGCTGACGATCGTCGGCGACAGTTTCGCCAAGCCCATCATCCGCGCGCTCGACGACGGCAAAGGCGATGGCTCGGTCTACGACATGTCGTCGCTGGCGATGATGCTGTCGTCGGGAGTGATGTTCACGACCGAGGTCAAGCAGCAGCTGCTCGACCGGATCGAGCACCTCGTCATCGTCGACGCGATGGGTTCATCAGAAGGATCGATGGGAACCCAGATCACGATGAAAGGCGTGCCCACCGAGACCGCCAAGTTCACCCAGGCTCCGACCACCAAGGTGTTCAAGGATGACGACACGGAGGTCATGCCGGGTTCGGACGAGGTCGGCATGGTCGCCGCAGGCGGCAGCGTCCCGATCGGGTACTACAAGGACCCCGACAAGTCGGCCCGCACGTTCCGCACGATCGACGGCGTGCGCTACTCGTTCCCAGGCGACCTCGCGATGGTCGCCGAGGACGGGACGCTCATCCTGCTCGGGCGTGGCAGCCAGGTGATCAACACCGGCGGCGAGAAGGTGTTCCCCGAGGAGGTCGAGGAGGCGGTCAAGCGCGTCAACGGCATCATCGACTGCCTCGTCGTCGGCGTGGAGAACGAGAAGTTCGGCCAGGCGGTCACTGCCGTCGTGTCGCGCGCCGAGGGCTCCGACGTCGATGAGGCCGAGGTGATCTCGTCGGTGAAGGGGGAACTCGCCGGCTACAAGGCCCCGAAGTCGGTCGTGTTCGTCGACGACGTCCCCCGGGCGCCCAACGGCAAGGCCGACTACAAGACCGCCACCAAGCTCGCCGCCGCCAGCGCCTGACCGCTCAGGCGGGGAGGAGCTTCGCGGCGAGGAAGTCGAGCACCCGCTGCACGCTCGGCTCGTCGCGTTCCTCGGTGAGCACGGAGTGGTCGCTCGGCTTCGAGCTGTGGAGTTCGACCGCGATGAAGGCATCGCCGAGCTTCTCGCGCAAGGTGTCGAACCTCGTTCCGATCGACGTGTCGCCGGTGTAGCGGAGCCCGAGTACCTCGCAACCGCGCCGGGCGCGGTCGACGACGACCACCTCGTCGTCCGGTGACAGGCCGAGGTCTGCGCCACGCTCGTGGCCGATCGCGAACGGCATCGCCGGCTGGCTCAACACCGGGGCGATCATGATGTCGTCGACCATCATCCCGAGGGCGAACCCGCCGCTGAAGCACATCCCGACCGCACCCACGCCGGGCCCGCCGACGTCGGCGTGCAGCACCCTGGCGAGTGCCCGCAACCACGACACGACCGGCGACGTCGACCCGGTCGCCATCGTCGTGAACTCCTTCGCCACACACACCTTCGCCACCGACCCGAGGAGGTACGGCTTCGTCGGCGGCTTGCCGGGCGTGCCCACCAGGTCGGGCATGACGACGGTGAAGCCACGCTCGACGACCTCGTTCGCGAAGGCTGCGACCTTCGGCGTGATGCCGGGGATCTCGTGCACGACGATCACGCCGGGGCCCTCACCTCGGCGGTACGTGTCGTGGGTGATGTCGGCGGCGGTGAACTGCTCGCGCGTCCACCCTGCGAGCACGTCGTCGCTCATCGCCCCAGCCGATCGAGTGCGTCGTTCGCCAACCGCTCGACGCCGAGCTTGAAGGCGTCGAGCGTCTCCGGGTCGATGTCCTGATCGCCCATCGCGCCGTGGATGAAGCGTGCGTACACGCCCTCGGAGATGACGGCCAGGCGCCACGAGGAGAAGGCGACGTAGTAGTCGATGTTCGACAGGTCACGACCGGTGCGCGCGGCGTAGCGCTCGCACAGTTCGGCGTAGGTCGGGAACCCCTCGATACCGGTGGGGTCGTTCGGCCGGAGCTGCGGTTCGCCCGGGTCGGACCAGTACACGCCGAGGTAGCCGACGTCGGCGAGCGGGTCGCCGAGCGTGCACAGTTCCCAGTCCAGGACCGCCGTGACGCGAGCCAGGTCCGTGTCCACGAGGACGTTGCCGAACCGGTAGTCGCCGTGCGCGATCGTGGCGCCGTGCTGCTCGGGGAGACGGGCAGCCAGGCGGCGGGCGACCTCGTCGACCTCGTCGACCTCACGTG
>JBCBDK010000113.1:0-9050 GCA_038529675.1 Actinomycetota bacterium | reverse complement strand
CGCGGAGGCCCCGCAGCGGACTTCGAGCGCGCCACCCGCACGGCGAGGGTCGCGCCAGGGACGTGCGGTACGCCTCCCGCTGAGCACCCGCTGCCGAACAGCAGCGCCGGTCGAAACCGGCGAGGGAAGCGCCAGCGACGAGCCGGACGCGTCGCGAGACCGAAGCGGAGCGGCGGTCGAGGGAGCCACCAGCTCGGAGCGAGCCGCCAGGAAGGTGCGAGAAGGCGTCGTGACCTCGAACAAGATGGACAAGACCGTCGTCGTGTCCGTCGTCGATCGGGTCCGCCACGCGAAGTACAACAAGTTCGTCCTGCGCACCAAGAAGCTGCATGCGCACGACGAGACCAACGACGTGAACATCGGCGACAAGGTCCGGGTCATGGAGACCCGCCCCATGTCGAAGACGAAGCGTTGGCGGGTCACCGACGTGCTCGAACGAGCGAAGTGAGATCGTCATGATTCAACAGGAATCCCGACTCCGCGTCGCCGACAACTCCGGTGCGAAGGAAGTCCTCTGCATCAAGGTGCTCGGCGGGACGCGCCGCCGCTACGCGTCGATCGGCGACGTGTTCGTCGCCACCGTGAAAGACGCCATGCCCGGCGCCGGCGTCAAGAAGGGCGAGGTCGTCAAGTGCGTCGTCGTCCGGACCAAGAAGGAGAAGCGTCGTCCCGACGGCAGCTACATCCGCTTCGACGAGAACGCAGCTGTGCTGATCAAGGACGACCTCACGCCTCGCGGCACGCGCATCTTCGGCCCGGTCGGCCGCGAGCTGCGTGACCGCAAGTTCATGCGCATCGTCTCGCTGGCCCCGGAGGTTCTGTGATGGCGCACCTCGAATCCGCCACGAACATGGCCGCGCTCAGGGAGGTTCTGTGATGAAGCTGAAGAAGGGTGACACCGTCGAGGTGATCACCGGCAAGGACAAGGGCAAGCAGGGCGAGATCGAACACGTCTATCCCAAGACGAACAAGATCATCGTCAACGGCATCAACACCGCCCAGCGCCACCAGAAGCCGAGCCGTGCCAACGAGCAGGGCGGCATCATCGACAAGGACATGCCGATCGACGCCAGCAACGTGATGCTGGTGCACGGCGGCAAGAAGGTCCGCGTCGGCTACAAGGTCAACGACGACGGCACGAAGGTGCGCATCGCTCGTCCCAGCGGTGAGGAGATCTGAGATGACCGACACCATCACCACGGGCGCCGGGACCATCCCCCGCCTGAAGACGAAGTACAACGACGAGATCGCGGCGAAGCTCCAGTCGGAGCTCGGCATCCAGAACGTGATGCAAACGCCGAAGCTCGAGAAGATCGTCATCAACATGGGCGTCGGCCGTGCCGCCGGCCAGCCGTCGCTGATGGAGGGTGCGGTCGACGACCTCACCGTCATCACCGGCCAGAAGCCCATCGTCACGAAGGCGAAGAAGTCGATCGCGAACTTCAAGCTGCGCGAGGGCCAGGCCATCGGTGCCAAGGTCACGCTGCGCGGCGACCGCATGTGGGAGTTCCTCGACCGCCTGATCTCGGTCGCGATCCCTCGTATCCGTGACTTCCGCGGCCTGCCCGCCCACTCGTGGGACGGCCAGGGCAACTACACGTTCGGCCTCAACGAGCAGACGATGTTCGCCGAGATCGATCCCGACAAGGTCAACGAGCAGCGTGGCATGGACATCACCATCGTCACCTCGGCGACCGACAACGACGCCGGGTACGCGCTGCTCGACGCCTTCGGCTTCCCCTTCAAGAAGGGCGAGGACGCGGCGAACGCACCGCGCAAGAAGCGTCGCAAGCGCCCGCTGTACGGCAAGAAGAGCAAGTGACCGGGTGAGGAGAGACTGACATGGCCAAGAAGGCACTCATCAACAAGGCGAACGGAACGCCCAAGTTCAAGGTTCGCGCCTACACCCGCTGCCGCCGTTGCGGCCGTCCCCGTTCCGTCTACCGCAAGTTCGGCCTGTGCCGCGTCTGCCTGCGTGAGCTCGCTCATGCCGGGGAGATCCCGGGCCTGACCAAGAGCTCGTGGTGAGCAGGGAGAACGATCCAACATGATGACCGATCCCATCGCCGACATGCTGACCCGTGTCCGCAACGCGAACACGGCGATGCACGACGAGGTCGTGATGCCCTCGTCGAAGCAGAAGGTCGCCCTCGCCAAGGTCCTCCAGGCCGAGGGCTACATCTCCGGCTTCTCCACCGCACCGTCGCCCAAGGGCGTCGGCGAGGTGCTGACGATCCAGATGAAGTACTCGGAGGATCGTCAGCGGACGATCTCGGGCATGCGACGCATCTCCACGCCGGGCCTGCGGGTGTACCGCAAGTCGAACGCCGTGCCCCGCGTGCTCGGCGGCCTCGGCGTCGCCGTCCTGTCCACCTCGAACGGCCTCATGACCGACCGCGAGGCGCGCAAGCGCAACGTGGGCGGCGAGGTCCTCTGTTACGTCTGGTGATTCGACATGTCTCGTATCGGTAACGCACCCATCACCGTGCCGTCGGGCGTCGACGTCACGATCTCGGGTCGTCAGATCTCCGTGAAGGGCCCCAAGGGCTCGCTCAGCCGTGAGATCCCCGGCGACATCGACGTGTCGCAGGACGACAGCGTCCTGACGGTCACCCGTCCCGACGACCAGAACAAGAACAAGGCACTGCACGGCCTGACCCGCTCCCTGGTCAACAACATGATCATCGGCGTGACCGAGGGCTACACCAAGACCCTCGAGGTCCACGGCGTCGGCTACCGCGGTGAGGCCCAGGGTCCGAGCAAGGTCCGCATGACCCTCGGATTCAGCCACACCATCGATGTCGAGGCGCCCGAGGGCGTCACGTTCGAGCTGCCGTCGCAGACGCAGATCAACGTGGTCGGCATCGACAAGGAGCTCGTCGGCCAGGTCGCCGCCAACATCCGCAGCCTGCGCAAGCCCGAGCCGTACAAGGGCAAGGGTGTCCGCTATGCCGGCGAGCGCATCGTGCGCAAGGCCGGCAAGGCCGGCAAGAAGTGATCCTTCGGAGAGAGTGAGAGAACGATGACGAAGATCGCACAAGCTCGCCGCTCGAGCCGGATCCGCCGCCACCGGCGAGTCCGCAAGAAAGTCCACGGCACCGCGGCCCGTCCGCGCCTCGCCGTGTTCCGTTCGAACAAGCACCTCTCGGTGCAGGTGATCGACGACGACCAGGGTGTCACCGTCGCCGCTGCGTCGACCAACGAGGCCGCGCTCCGCTCGGAGGGCGCCACCGGTTCGGTCGCCGCCGCGGAGAAGGTCGGCCAGCTGATCGCCGAGCGTGCCAAGGCCGCCGGCGTCACCGAGGTCGTGTTCGATCGAGGTGGGTTCGCCTACCACGGCCGCATCGCTGCCGTGGCGTCTGCCGCACGTGACGCGGGACTGGAGTTCTGATGGCATTCGGAGACAACAATCGTGGCGGTCGCGATGGCGGCCGTGAACGCGCCCCCGATCCCGACGGCCTGCGCGAGAGCAGGGTCATCACGATCAACCGTGTGGCCAAGGTCGTCAAGGGTGGTCGTCGTTTCTCGTTCACTGCGCTCGTGGTGATCGGTGACGGCAACGGCCGCGTCGGCCTCGGCTACGGCAAGGCCAAGGAAGTGCCCCTGGCGATCCAGAAGGGCACCGAGGAAGCGCGCCGCAACCTGTTCACCGTGCCGATGGCCGGTGGCACCGTCACCCACGAGGTGCTCGGTCGCACCGGTGGAGGCCGTGTCCTGATCAAGCCGGCGGCCGCCGGTACCGGCGTGATCGCCGGTGGTGCCGCTCGCGTGATCCTCGAAGAGGCCGGCGTGCACGACGTGCTCTGCAAGTCGCTCGGGTCGGCGAACCACATCAACGTGGCGCGGGCCACGATTCAGGGGCTCAAGTCGCTGCGTCGCCCTGACGAGGTCGCCAAGCTGCGCGGCATCCCGATGGACGAGTTCGTCCCGAAGGGCCTGCTGAACGCCTACAACGAGTCCAACAAGAAGCCGGCCGCAGCAGCAGCCGAGGCCGGCTCCGAGGGTGGTGCATCCTGATGGCAGACATCGTCGTCACCCAGGTCAAGTCGGGCATCGGCACGAAGCCGAAGCACCGTGGCACGCTGCGTGCCCTCGGCCTCGGTCGGATCGGTCAGACCAACACCCTGCCCGACCGCCCCGAGATCCGCGGGATGATCGCCAAGGTGCCGCATCTCATCACCGTCGAGGAGCGCTGACATGCAGGTCCATGATCTCCAGCCCGCCGAGGGCTCGAAGAAGCGCGCCAAGCGCGTCGGTCGAGGCACCGGCGGCAAGGGCGGCAAGACCGCCGGCCGCGGCACGAAGGGCCAGCGCGCCCGCAACACCGTCGCTCGTGGCTTCGAGGGTGGTCAGATGCCGCTCAAGCAGCGCGTGCCGAAGCTGCGCGGCTTCAACAACCCGTTCCGCGTCGAGTACCAGGCGGTCAACCTGCACACGCTCGACGAGCTCGCTGCCAAGGTGGGGTCGGACATCGACGTCGACACGCTCGTCGCCAACGGCATCGTCCGCAAGGGTGCGTTCGTCAAGGTGCTCGCCCGCGGTGAGGTCTCGACGAAGGTGAACGTGACCGTTCACGCCACGTCGGCCAGCGCCAAGGCGGCCATCGAGGCCGCCGGCGGCTCGGTCACGCTGATCGAGCTCCCGTTCAAGGCCGAGGGCAAGGCGGGTCGTCCCGCCGTCAAGGGCAACCAGTTCGCGAACCGGTAGAACCGGGCAAATGCCGGCTTCGCCGGCTCGCCCTCGAGGCCTACGGCATACCCGTGCGCGGGAAGTCCAATCTCTGAGATCCGCCCCGGGACCCTGGGGCGGATCTTTGGTTTTCGACACTCTCGGGCCCGGTAGGTTCGGGTGATGGCTAGCGACATCAAGCGGATCGCCATCTCGACGGGTGGTGGCGACGCCCCGGGGCTGAACGCCGTGATCCGGTCGGTCACGCTGGCGGCTCGCAACCGTGGCTGGGACGTGGTCGGCATCCGCGACGGTTTCAACGGGCTCATGTTTCCCGAGGAGTACCGCGAGGGGGGCCTCGTGGACTTGAGCCGCGACTCGGTGCGGGGGATCTCGCACCTCGGCGGCACGATCCTCGGGTCGACGAACAAGGGAAACCCGACCGCCTACCCGGTTCAGCAGGACGATGGCAGCTGGGTCGAGGTCGATCGAACGCAGGAGCTCCTGGACCGATTCGAGGACGCCGAGATCGATGCGCTCGTCACCGTCGGCGGTGATGGTTCACTGACGATCGGCAACCATCTGCATCAGCACGGTCTGCGTGTGATCGGCGTCCCGAAGACGATCGACAACGACCTGGACAAGACCACGGCGACCTTCGGTTTCGACACCGCCGTGCAGTTCGCGACCGAGTGCATCGACCGGCTGTTCACGACGGCCACGTCGCACGGGCGCGTCATCGTGGTCGAGGTGATGGGTCGCTACGCCGGCTGGATCGCTCTCCACGCCGGCATGGCTGGCGGTGCACACTGCGTGCTGATCCCGGAGATCCCGTTCGATCTCCGGCCGGTCGCAGCGACGATCGCACAGCGAGAGGATCGCGGCGCCAAGTTCTCGATCGTGGTGGTCGCTGAGGGCGCAGCCGCGGTCGGGGGCGACGTCTCGGTGCAAGGCAAGGCGGTGGGCCAGGCCGAACAGCTCGGCGGTGTCGGCGCGAAGGTGGCGGACGCGCTCGGGCTGATGACCGGCAAGGAGACGCGCTACGTCGTCCTCGGTCATCTGCTGCGCGGCGGTTCGCCCACGGCGACCGACCGGAACCTCGGGCTCCGGTTCGGTGCAGCGGCGGTCAGAGCACTCGCCGAGGGGCACGACGGTGTGATGGTCGCGCTCGACCCACCGACGGTGATCTACGTCCCGCTCGACGAAGCCGTCTACCGGATGAAGAGCGTGCCGCCAGACTGCGACACGATCCTCACCGCGCGGGATCTGGGTATCAATTTCGGCGACCGGATGCCCTGACGGGTTGACCCGACGGGCCGATGCCGGTCACCGGTGATCGGACGCGTCGGTCAGATCACGCGGACGTTCTGAGCTTCGTCGCCCTTGCGTCCCTGGCCGATGTCGAATTCGACCTTCTGGCCCTCGTCGAGGGACTTGAAGCCCTCTCCCGCGATGTTGGAGTGGTGTACGAACACGTCATCTCCGTCGTCGCGTGAGATGAAGCCGTAGCCCTTCTCGGTGTTGAAAAACTTCACGGTGCCTTGCATCGGCTCACTCTTCCTGTATGCGCGTCCAGGTGACGTCGCACCGTGACCTTACGGTCGACTGCGCCCGGTTCCTCCCGGAAATCCACACGAACTGCGGTTCGTCAGCCGAGTGAGGTGCTCAACATCGCCAGGGTCGCCGTCCAACTGCCCTCGGCGGCGAGTTCGTGGTAGGTCGGGTAGCCCGGCCAGGTGAACCCGTGGTCGGCGCCTTCGAAGGTCCGGACGGTCACGTTCGGGTTGTCCGCGGCGGCGTCGAGGAACCGCTGATGCATCGCGATCGACTGCACCTGGTCTGCTTCGCCGATCCCCAGATACAGCGGTCGGTCGAGGTCGGCCACCGTCAGGTGCGGCGAGTCGGGCTCGGCGTCGACGAGGAACGACGGGTGCCAGCCCGCGCCACACACGACGCGCTGCTCGCGCTCCATCGCCCGGAACACCGCACGTGCGCCGAGACAGAATCCGATCGCGCCGATCGGCTCGTCGTCGGCGACGCTCGCCGCCGTGAGGGCGCGCTGCATGTCGTGTTGGATCTGATCGTCGGTCATCGACTGGATCCAGCCTCGGACGATGTCCGCGACGTTGGGTGTCGTCTCCCGGTCCTTCGGTTCGAAGTGCAGGAGTCGGCCGTGTCGGTGGTGAAGATCGGGCGTGATCACCCGGTAGCCGTTGCCGGCGAGCCGTGCCATGAACTCGCGGGTCGCCGGCCGGAGTCCGGGTGCGTCGATGAAGACGGCGACCGTCGGCCACGCTCCGCCCCCGTCGGGCGCATCGACGGGCTCGGTGACGACGACCGCCATCTCGCCGTCGTCGGTCGTGGTGTCGATCTCGTGTTCCCGTGTGTCCATGAGCGCCGACCGTAGTGGTCGGCGCTCGACAGTGGGAGCGGCGCGGTCCCGAGCTGGGCGACGTCAGCGGAGGATGCGGGCGACGACGGTGTTGGCCGCAGCGATGGCCGTTGCCGTCACCGCCCCGATGGCGACGACAGCGCCCGCGTGTGCGATCACCTGGCCCGTCGTCATCCGCTCGCCACGAAGGCCGAGCATCTGGCCGTCGCTGTCGCGCGACAGCATCGACCCGCTCGAGTTGATCGACAGCAGTGCGCCCGTCGAGCCGAACGAGAGGATGGAGCCGGCGGACCCGATCGAGAGGATGGACCCGGCGGATCCGACGGAGAGGATCGACCCGGCGGATCCGAACGAGAGGATCGACCCGACGGACGCGATCGATCCCTTGGAGTACGCCGATGCGACCGATCGGGTCGACGACAGTCCACGCACCGACGAGGTGACGCGACGAGTCATACCGTGATTGTCCCACATGCCGGACTCGTCACCCGACGAGCAGCCGATCATCCGTCGGTCGACGCGGCCGACGCACGGGGTCGTCGTCGCCGACGCCGCGAGCCCGGGTCGTCAGTGCTTGTCCATATAGTCGCGGTAGTAGGTGAGCTTGCCGCCGGAAACCTTGTAGATGCCGACGCCGGTGGCCTCTCGGCCGTCGCCGTACTTCGCCGTCCATCGGGCCCACGCCGACTCGTCGCCGCCCTGGATCTCGTCGACGACGAAGTGGACGTCGACCTTCTGCATCTCGACGTTCATCTTCGCGAAGAACCCGCCGATCGCCTCTTTGCCCGTGAAGGTCCCGAAGATCGGATCCTCGAGGACGGCGTCGTCGTCGAACAGCTCGGTGAGCGCGGTGTAGTCGCCTGCGTCCTGGGTCGCCCAGAACATCGTGATCGTGTCGTGTGCAGAGCCGGCCATGTCCCGACGGTACGGCGCAACCCGCCGGGACAGCGAGCCGGCGACGGGCTCGGACGACGGACTCAGAGAATCGGGTAGAGCGCTGCCGTGGCGGACGAGTCGCCTTCGAGCTCGATCACGGCGAAGCGGATCGACTCCGGCTCGTCGCCGAGCGTCGCGACGACACAACCGTCGCGGCGGTCGCCGACGAGGCTTCGTCCGAGGAACAGCGAACCCTCGTCGCCGACGGAGTTCCACCCGGTGCAGACCTTCGCCCAGTCGTCGTCGTCCGTGACGGGGTCGCGGTCGACCAGCAGCCAGAGCGACGACAACCGTGGAGACCGGTCGTCGGGCCCGAACGCGAAGATCCACTCCTCGTCGACGCGCAGGCCGTCGACCCTGACGTCGGCGACGAAGACGTCGAGGGCGTCGTCGGGGACGTCGACGTCGTCGGGGTCGGCGTCAGCGGCGGCCGGGAGGTCGTCGACCGGCTCGGGCTGAGCGCCCGCGGTCGCATCGGCGAATCCGAGCGAGCCGATGGCCACTGCGGCGGCGCCGAGGACGATGGCTCCCGGACGTCGGGACCGGCGCCGGCTGGCGCGCCCGCCGTCCGCAGGCCGCAGGAGGTCGGTCGTGGAGGTCGTGGGGGTCGGCTCGGTGGGGTGGATGTTCGTCATGGGTGATCCTTCGTGTCGCTGTCACCCGTCTGTCGTCGCGGACGCCGCCACCGGTTCATTCCCTCCCGGTCTGGAGCGCCCGTCGGTGATCAGTCGCCGATCGTCAGGATCGGCTCCCGGCGGCGGCGGTCGACGGTGAGCTGGAGTACGTCGGGTCGGCTGTAGTGCCCCGTCGGATCGAAGTTGTGGCGCTCCCGCCGGAGCTGATCGAGGTCGAGGTCGGCGACGAGGATCGTCTCGTCGTGAGGCTCGGCAGCGGCGATCACCTCACCGTCGGGTCCGACGATGATCGACCCACCCGATGCGTACCGGTGATGGGCGGCGAGCATCTCGTCGCGCACTGGCAGATCGGTCGGCAGGTGTTCGTCGCGCAGGACCGCGCCGCTCGACACGACGAACAACCGGCCCTCCATCGCGAC